>JAHENP010000361.1 GCA_018609965.1 Haloferacaceae archaeon | reverse complement strand
CGGGCCAACCGAGCGGTATGAGCGCTCGCAACGACGTGGCGCCGAAAACCGTCGGCGTCGAACTCCGCGAGGAGGGGGTCGCCGTCGAGTATCTCGACGGCCGGGTAACGTTCTACCGGGGCGTTCCGGAGACGGTGACCGGCTCGCTGACGGCCACACCCGGCAAGGAGGTCCACGTGCTCGTGACCGACCCGACGGAGACGGAGGGGGTGTTGTTGTACGTCAACGATCTGAAGACCGCAGACGAGATTCTGGAAGACACCGGCGTCGGCAGAGTCGTCCTCGAAGAATCGGAGTCCGAGAGCATCTTCCCGGGGGTCACCGCCGAGCGGCTGTCAGGTGAACGGACGCGGGTCACCGCCGATCCCGAGGTGGCACGCGGCCGCGTGTTCGCGTTCGTCGAAGACCAGTGGTCCGAGGACAGCTACGAGTTCGTCGCCGGACCAGACGAGGCGGAGACGGCCGACACGGCGGCGGCTGGTGAGACGGACACGGCCGGCGAGACGGACGACGGCTGGATCGACGACCCGGTCGTTGACTGAGCGTCCACCTGTCGAGAGCCGCACCCCAGTCGTCGACCGACTGTGATCGACCGACCGTCGTCAGTGTCGGTCCCGCCCGGCTACTGGAGATACGAGGGGTCGTCCTCGCTCGCACAGTTCGACTCGTGGCGCTCGGCGTCGTCCGCGTTGTCGAACAGGAGCCCACACTCGTCACACTGGAACCACGTCATCTCCTCCCGTTCGGTCTCCGTCACCATACCGGACGGTGAGACGGGCGTCGCTGAAAGACGTTCCGGGCGGCAGCGCGTGATGTCTCGGTCGAGGGCGGGACCGACACCGTTCTGGGCGGGGAAGCTCGGCGCTTATCTGGCTGGCCCGCCGACTCGGGGTATGGCAGTCTACCGGAAGGAGACACGGATCGCGGCGCCGCTCTCGGAGGTGTGGGAGTTCCACTCCCAGATCAGCGGGCTGGAGGCGCTCACACCTGGGTTCATGGGGCTCTCGGTCGACCGGGTCGTCGGCCCCGACGGGGAGCCGGACCCGGCGGTGTTGACGGCCGGCTCGCGGATCGAGATGGGACTCCAGCCGGTGCCGGGCGGCCCGCGTCAGAGCTGGATCGCGGAGATCAGCGACCGTGAACACGACAGCGACACCGCCCAGTTCGTCGACACGATGACCGAGGGGCCGTTGCCGACCTGGCAACACACCCACAGCTTCCGGGCGGACGGCGACGAGACGGTGTTGCTCGACGAGGTTGCGTACGAACTACCGGGCGGGAGCGTCGGCGAGTTGTTGGGTCCGTTCGGTGTCGTCGGCTTCGAGCCGATGTTCCAGTACCGCCACTGGAAGACCCGGCAACTACTGGAGTGACAGCCCGCCGTCGGAGGCTACAGGACGACCGGAACCAGTAGCTCCACCACGAGGTCGGTACCGAGGTGCGCGACGACGGCGGCGACGAGCCCGTGTCGCCAGTAGAGCCACCCGAACGCGACGCCGGCGACCCCGTTGAGCACCACCGCCCGAGCGACGATCACCGGCGTGAGTTCGAAGACGGCGGCGGTCGCCGGGAGGTGGCTCACACCGAAGGCGACGCTCGTCAGAACGATCCCCGTCCAGACGACGGCTGACTCGGATGTGTCGACGACCCGCCCGAGGAGCCAGACGACTCCGGTCAACAACCCGTACCGCAACAACAGCTCCTCCGTCACGCCGCCGTAGACGCTCACCAACAGCCCGGCGAGCGGAGAGGTTCTCCCGCCGCCGACCGCGGAAGCGTCCCGCAGCGCCGCACCGATGAACGGGGCGAACACGGCTAGATCTAACGCGAGGAGAACGACGGCGACGCCCAGACCGACCGCGACAGCCGGCACCAGCCACCCGTCGGAGACCGGCGGATCGTCGTCGGTCAGCCACGCCCGGAGTCGCGGCGCGCCCAAACCGACCGCGTCGCCGAGTCGCAGCCCCACCAACACGCTCGCGCCGACGAGCACACCGTTCACCAGGAGACTCCGCCCGACGGCCGCGGCGACGCCACCGAGATCAGACGGGAACGCTCCCTGCCGCGCCTGGACCGCGAGCAGACAGCAGACCCCGACCAGTCCCGCGACAGCGAGAACGGCACCGACCGTCCGGTCTGCGGTGTCTGTCGTCGGCCGCTCGGGGTCGTCCGGAAACTCGTACAGCCGGACGAACGCCGCGGCGAACACGGCCCACGCGAGCAGACTCGCCCCGACCGAGACTGCCCGTCCGCCGGGGACGTTCAGTTGGAACCCGAAGCCGAGTCCGACCACTAAGCTCCCGGCAACGACTCGCGGAGTGGTCTGTCGGTCGAGCCGTCCGAGGGCGACGCCACACACTGACCCAGCGACGGCGAGGAGCGACACCGACACGAACGGGCCGACGACGAACGACAGTGACTGGAACAGTTCCGTCGAGAGCGAGCTGTTCTCGACGACCCGTGACTCCGCGAGTGCGCGCTCGACACGCCCCCTGTACAACACGGACAACGCCAAGAGCACCACCCCGTGGACGGCACCCGCGGCGAGTCCCGCCTTCACGCCGACGCTGCCGGGTCGGCGCCGCGCCGGCGTGACGGATCGGTCTCGACTCACCGTCTCGACCCCCGAGTGCAGATCGAGAACGCTCGACACGGCTCCCGAGACCGGCTGTCGGGACGGCTCGTCGTCTCACTCCCGAGTGACGTTGTCGACGACACGTTCCTCGGTTCGCCTGGAGGAAGTTAAGTGCCGAGCCGGATCACGAGACTCGATACACTCGCGTCGCGAGACTCAATACACTCACGTCGCAAACTCGAATCGCGCGCCGCCGTCGGCCGCGTCGACGGCGTCGATCTCCCAGCCGTGAGCCTCTGCGACCGTTGCGACGATTGCTAGCCCCAGTCCGGAGCCGTCGTCTTCGGTCGTCTTTCCCCACTCGAACAACCCCTCACGGTCCGCCGGCAGCCCCGGGCCGTCGTCGGCGACGTAGAACCCTTCGGGGGTGTCGCCGACCGTGACGGCTACCTCCGGCCCGCCGTGTTCGACGGCGTTGCGGAACAGGTTCTCGAAGACGGACGCGAGCCGCCCCTCGTCGGCCTCCACCTCCCCAGGGTCGTCGACCGACAGGGTCGCGTCCCGGGTGTCCACCCGCGACCACGCCTCACTGGCGAGTGAGTCGATGGCGACCGGCTCCGTCTCGCCGATGTCGCTCCCGTCGCGGGCGAGTGTCAACACGTCGTCGATCAGCTGCTCCATCCGGCCGAGCGCGTCCGACACCCGGTCGAACCCCTCGTCGTGGCCGTCGCGGGCCAACTCCAGCCAGCCGTCGGCGACCGCCAGTGGGTTCCGGAGGTCGTGGCTGACGACGGAGGCGAACTGTTCGAGTCGCTCGTTCTGCTGGCGGAGAGTGCGTTGTTGCCGGCGGCGCTCGACGGCGCGTGTGATCAGCTCCGTCACCGTCTCCAACAGACTCACTTCCTCGTCGGACCACACCCGGCTGTCCGGATCGTCGAAGACGGTGACGCCGATCAGCCGGAACTCCGAGGAGAGCATCGGCGCAACCACGCCCGACCGCCCCTCGGGGCCGACCAACTCCTCTGCGCTCGGGTGAGAGCCGGGGTCGCCGTACTGGACCGTCTCGAACCGTTCTGCCCGCGAGAGCCACTCCTCGTGGTCACCCGTCGGGTCGAGGCTGTCCGGGAGCGCTGGGGGCGCCTCTGCCCAGTCGTGTGTCTGGTCGTAATCGTCGCCGTCCGCAAGATACGTCGCCGCCCGCCCCACACCGGTGAACTCCCCGACGGTCTGGAGCGTGAACGACACCTTCGTGTCGAGTTCATCCGGCCGGGCGGACATCAGGTTCGTCGCGGCGTCTAACGCAATCTCTCGGAGCCCCGCGCGGTACTGGAGGTGGTCGCTCGTGTCGCCGGCGGCCGACCGCCGGGTCTGGACCGCGTTGCGGACCCGTTCGGCCAACAGGCCGATCGTCTCCGGGTCACCGTCTTTCGTCATGTAATCCGTGACACCCGCCCGGAACGCGTCGCGGGCAATCTCCTCGCCGCCGCGGGCGGTGAACAACACGAACGGGAGCGCCGAGTGTCGTTCCCGGAGCTCCGCGAGCAGTTCCAACCCGTCGCGACCGGGCATGTTGTAGTCGGAGACAACACAGTCGACCGACTGGGCAGCGAGTACGTCCAACGCCGCCTCGACGCCCTCCGCGAGCGTCACCGACAGCCGCGGCTCGCCGTCGTCACTCTCCAACCAGTACTGCACGAGGTCGGCAAACTCCGGCTCGTCGTCGACGTAGAGGACGGTCACCTCCCCCGTGCTCACCATACACACACCCGGTGACGTTCGGACAAAAACACACCGACTCCGGTACCGGCGACGAGAACTGGCGATAGAACGGCTCACTCGTCTGCTCGCGACCGTGCCGTGAGTGCGATGCCGGCGAGCACCACCACCCCGCCGACGGCGGTCGTCGCCGTCGGCACCTCCGCGAGCAACACCGCCGCCAGCAGCGTACTTCCGACCGGCTCACCCACCAACGAGACGGAGACGACACTCGACTCGACGTGTGCCAGCGCCCAGTTGACGACCGTGTGGCCAAACAACCCCGGGCCAAGCGCCATCGCCGCGAACAACAGCCACTCCCGACCGCCGTAGCCGACTAACGCGTGGCCGCGGGCGACGGTCGCGACCAACAGGACGACCGCACAGACGCCGTAGACGACGACCACGTACGGCAACACCGGGAACCGTTGGCGGAGCGACCGCCCGGCGAGCACGTAGCCGGTGTAACACACCGCGCCGAACAACGCCAACCCGTTGCCGTACGCCGGCCGGGCACCCTGTGTGACCCCGCCGAGCAGGGCGTCGCCGCCGGCCAACACGACCATCCCGACGAGCGCGACGGCGATCCCCACGGCGGTTCGGGTCGTCACCCGTTCGTCTAACAACGCCCACGCGCCGACGGCGACGAACACCGGCTGTGACTGGACGAGCGTGACGCTGGCGGCGACGCTCGTCCACCGCAGGCTCTCGAACCACGAGGCGAAGTGCAACGCCAACGCCGCCCCCGAGGCGACCGCGACGAGCAGGTCCCGGCCCCGGAGCCGGCGGAACGCCGCCCGGTCGGACGGCCGACCGAGCGCCACCGGCGCCAACAGGAGCGTGGTGAACAACACACGGTAGAACGCCTTTACCAGACTCGGCGCGCGGCTCCACTCCACGAGGATCGCGCTCGTCGAGACGGCCAACACCGCGACCGCCAACGCCGCCAACGGCGGAACGCGCTCCTCGACTGCCGCGAGATCGACTCCCAGCGTCGTCGCCACACGCGTCGTCGGCCGCCGACCGGCAAAGTCCCGGCGGAACCGGCGACCCTGGGTGAGGGAACCCGCGTCGGCTCGTTCAGTCGTCGCCTGCGTCGACTCGCTCAGTTGTCACTCGCGTCGTCCGCGTCGTCGCCGCCCGCGTCGCTCGCGCTGTCGACGGAGGTCTCCATCGTCACGTCCACCTTGACGACGCCGTCGTCGTCGGTCACACACCCCAGTTCCTCGGCGAGGCTCCGGTCGCGAGCACGGGGGAGTCTGCCGCGTGGGTCTCCTCGCCGGCGGTAACAGCGAACCCGTCGGCGGTCGACTCGACGCCTGTCACCCCCGTCTCGTGGCGCTCGGCACCCGTGTCGTCCATGTCGAAGAGGGTCACCTCTCCCCCCGTTTTTCAGGTGAACAACGCGGCCGACAGCCCCGCTGGCCCGCCGCCGCCGACTGCGACGTGTGTCATACTGTCACACGACGGGGTGGGAGGAAAATAACCCTGCGGGGCGGATGTCGAAAGCGTGTCCAGACGAACAGGTAGCGTCTCGACGCGTGAGAGACAGAGAAAATCGGAGCGTGTCGGAGCGGGCGCGGAGCTAACACCGCCCGCGCTCGACGCGCGTTACTCCGGGCCGGCGTAGCCCGTGACTCCGAACGCGGGACGCTCCTCGGTGTCTGTGTTGTCCGCCTCGGTGTCTGTACCGCCGTCGCGAGCGTCACCGCCGCGAGCGTCGTCGTCGCGAGCCGCAGACGCCTCAACTCGCCGCCGATCTTCGTGGGTCGGCGTCTCGACGACGGTGAACAGGAGATTGAGCAGGACGTTCGTCGCCGTCGCCTGCTCGGTCTCGGTCACCTCGTAGGCCGCGCCGGTGTCGCT
>JAHENP010000360.1 GCA_018609965.1 Haloferacaceae archaeon | reverse complement strand
CAACTTTCGCTGTTCTCGTCGGAGTCGGTTGTACTCGTCTTCGAGGTCAAGCCAGTCCACAGTCTTGCCGTCGCTGGTGTGGATGTAGTTACCAACACCGAGGTCGATACCGACGCTGTTGCTCGTGTCAAGCGTGCCCACATTGGGTTTCTCGGGCAAGTCAGCATCGTCGGTTTCCAATGCGAAAGAGACGAACCACTCGCCAGTCGTCTCTTTCTTGAACGTGACCTCTTTGACGGTGGCGTGGTTGGGAATCGGGCGCGAGTACCGGATTTTGACCCAGCCGATTTTGCTGAAGCGGACGTAGGCGTACTTGTCGTGGCCCCTCTTTTCATCGAGGTCGAAACCAGACTGGCTGTACGTCACGCTTCGGTATTCGGTGGGTGATTGTCGCTTGAGCCGACCAACGTTGTACCCGTTTTCTTTCTTTTTGCGAAGGTTCGAGAGGTTACGGTGGAAGCGTGCGACGGTGGCTTGGGCGGCTTTCGAGTGTAGCTCGCTGAATAGCGGCCACTTGCGTTTCCACTCGGGGAGTTTGTTGTTCTGGTCGTACTCGGACGGTTTGTCGTCCTCCGGGGCTTGTTCGTAGTCCCATCGGACGTGGTTGTAGAGTTGGCGATGAACGTTGAGATGGTGTCCCAGTTCAGCCACTACCTTGTCTGTCGGGTACGCGTGGTAGCGGTGACTGTATTCCATCGTTGTCGCTTGATTAGAGATGTGTTGACTTAGTGGTTTGTATCAAGAGTTGTTGGCTTCATCCCCGATCACGGTGGGTCGGGGTATTCGCCTTGCTAACCAGTATAAATGTGCGCTGGTCGCCCTCGACGGGCGCATGAGAGACCGTGATGGTTCTGGGAGTCGGTCGTCACCGACGGCCACCCAATCGCCGTCAGTGTCAGTCGCCGACGGCCACCCAATCGCCGTCGACGTCAGTCGTCGCCGGCCACCCAGTCCCCGTCGGTGTCAGTCGTCGCCCGCGGCAGCCGTCTCGCTGCCGGTTGCAGTCACCTCGGCGGCCGACTCCAGCCACTCGTCGGCGTCAAGTGCGGCTTTACAACCCATCCCGGCGGCCGTCACCGCCTGCTGGTAGTGGTGGTCGACGACGTCGCCGGCGCCGAAGATGCCGGGCACGTCCGTCTCCGTCTGGCCGCCGCCGGTGCCGCCGTGGGTCGTGATGTACCCCCGGTCGTCCAGGTCGACACCGGTGTCTGCCAGATAGCCCGTGTTCGGGGTGTGGCCGATGGCGTAGAACACCGCCCCGACATCGAAGTCGAACTCCTCGACCTCGTCGGCGAACGACGGGTCGTCCAGCTTCTCCTTCGGGTAGCCGTCGGGGTGGCGGGCGAGACGGGTGTGGTCGACGCCGTCCTCGCGGCTCCCGTGAATCTCCAACAGCTCCGTGTTCCGCATGATCTCGATGTCGCCGTCGTCGACGTGCCCCTGGACGCGGTCGACCCAGTAGTCTTCCGCGCGGAAGTTCTCGCGGCGGTGAGCGATGTAGACGGTGTCGGCGAACTTCGTGAGGAACGTCGCCTCCTCCATCGCGGCGTCGCCGCCGCCGACCACGAGCATGTCCTCGTCGCGGAAGAACGCGCCGTCACAGGTCGCACACGTCGACAGCCCGTACCCCATCAGCTCCTCCTCGCCCGGCACCCCGAGGGTGCGGGCGCTCGCGCCGCTGGCGGCGATCAACGCGTCACAGGTGTAGCTGTCGCCGTTGGTCAGCTCCACCCGGAACGGTCGGCTCGTGTCGTCGACATCCGCGACGACCCCGTTCTCCACGTCGGCGCCGAACCGCTCGGCCTGTTGTTTGCTGTCGTCGATCAGCTCCGGCCCGGAGATTCCCTCCGGGAACCCGAGGTAGTTCTCCACCTCGGTCGTCAGCGTTAGCTGGCCGCCCGGCTCGTCCCCCTCGAACACGAGCGGGTTCAGATTCGCACGTGCGGCGTAGATCGCCGCCGACAGACCGGCGACGCCCGTTCCGGCGACGATCAACGGCCTGTGCTCGACGGTGTCGGTGTCGGTCATGTGTAGAACGTACTCCGGTCGGAAGTTTGTACGTTGTGCTGTCGGACGCGACGACGACAGACGCACACGACCGTCTCCGCCGACCGAGACGACACCGCCGCGTCTGCGGCCATGACACCGTCCCGCGTGGCACGCGGCTGTCGACCGACCCGCCTCAGGGCGCTGTCGCGTCTTCCAGTAACGCCTTCACCTCTCCCAGTTCCTCCGACTCTGTCTCGTTGTCCCCCGTTGTTTCCGCTTGCCTCTGTAACATACGCTCTCGTTCAGACACTACTCGTTTCTAAATCTGTCTGACCTTTGTGTGACAGGTGCTAAAACCGTGATTAAAAATACGGCCAGGAGATTAGAAGTACAACCAGACAGTTAGACCTACTCGAAAACGCTCGGAAGCCACGACGGCCGGGGGATGGCCGCCGCAAACGCCGGGAGAAGAGATGGGTTGCCGCCGACGCCGGGGGTGCGTGGCGGCGAGCGCGTGTGACGACGGAAGTCCGTCGTCGCGACCGTGTCGGTCAGAGCCCGGCCGCGTCTTCCAACAGCGCCTTCGCGGGGTTGCCCGGCTCTTGGGAGCCGCCGTCGGTCAGTATCTCGGTCTCGGTCTCTGTCTGTGCTGGCTCGGTGGTGGTGTCTGCGGTCGACATCTTGGTTTCGAGTTGTCGTGCCACATTAAACGATTAACGGTCGGTACCGAACACGTACTTAGGACTAACGGGGTGCGGCCCCCCGAGAGTTGCGTCGAGATACCGGAGTATATAATACTAACAGCCCTCGGAGCAGGTGTTTCGGGCTGTATCTGGTTGAAACGATCTCGCACGCGGTTCGCAAGGCGAGAGAGTTGTGCCGACCGTGGTCTCACCCGAGCGTTCTCGCGGCGGCAACAGACGGAGCCGGGTGTCGTCGTCACGGAGAGACCGCACACATTTAGCTCGGGACTGTCAAGAGAGACTGTGACCACCGACCCCGCAGACGTGGCCGTCACCATCGTCGACGGCTACGTCGACGAGCCGGCCCACTTCGGCGTGCCGCCGTACATCTCGACGTACCCCCGATACACTGCGGGTGCGCTCGTCGACGCGGGCGTCCCGCGCGAGCAGATCACCTACCACACGATCGACGAACTCCGCGCGGACCCGACGAAACGCGGCGACGTGGCCGACGCGGACCTGATGGTGTACGTCGGCGGGATGACCGTCCCCGGGAAGTACGTCGGCGGCACGCCCGCCGAACCGGACGAGGTGCGCGAACTCGCCTGGACCGCCGACGGCACCACGTTGTTGGGCGGTCCGGTCCGGTTCGGCGTCGGCGACGAGAACGCCGGCGCACAGGACATGGAACGCGACGACTTAGACTACGACTTCGTCTCGATGGGTGACGTGGAGGCGGCCGCCTACGATCTCGTCGGGAACGGGTTGGAGGGGTACACGGACCGCATCCGTGACTACGACGAGGTCGACCGGTGGTCGAATCTCGGCGGGTTCGTCGTCGAACAACACCCGGACCACCCGGAGTACATCATCGCCGAGTTGGAGACCTCACGGGGGTGTGCCTACCGGTGTTCGTTCTGTACGGAGCCGATGTACGGCGACCCAGACTTCCGGTCGCCGCCGGACGTTGTCGGTGAGGTGGACGCGCTCTCGGACCGTGGGGTGACCGACTTCCGGATCGGCCGGCAGGCCGACATCCTCGCGTACGGCGGCGACGGGGAGGTGCCCAACCCCGAGTCGCTCCGGACGCTGTACGCCGGCATCCGAGAGGTGGCGCCGGATCTCCAGACGCTCCACCTCGACAACATGAACCCCGTCACAATCGTCGACTACCCGGAGCGGTCCCGGGAGGCAATCGAGATCAT
>JAHENP010000359.1 GCA_018609965.1 Haloferacaceae archaeon | reverse complement strand
GTCGACGGCCCGATCCTCCTGTTCGACGGGGTGTGTAACCTCTGTAACCAGACCGTCCGATTCGTCGTCGACAACGACAGCGACGGTCGGGTGTCGTTCGCGCCACAGCAGTCCCCGGTCGGCGAGGCGTTGCTCGACCGGTTCGACCTCCCGCGGATGGACTCCGTCGTCCTGATCGAGGGGGAACGGGTCACCCGGAAATCGGACGCGGTGCTCCGGCTCGCGCGGTATCTCGACGACCCGTTGCCGGCCGCGAGTCTGTTCGAACTCGTTCCCGGCCCGCTCCGAGAGGTCGCCTACGACACGGTCGCAGAACACCGCTACCGGATCTTCGGCCGCAAGGAGTCGTGTCCCGTCCCCGACCCGGAGACGCGAGAACGGTTCCTCGACGGGTCGTTCGCCTGACCCGCCCGGCGGAGTCGACGGCTCCGCCGTGTCGCCGCTCAGATTCCCTGTCCCATCAGGTGGCTCCGGAGCACGTCCGGCGTCTTCACGCCGGCGTCGGGGTTGACGACGACCACCTCGCTTGTCTCGTCGAACATCCCTTCGTCGGCGAGTTCCCACGCGGCCGCCAGCCCGACACCGCCGGCACCACCGACCTCCAACACGGCCGTCTGTGCGGCCGTCACCGCACTCTCTAAGGCGTCGTCGTCGGAGACAGTCACCGCGCGGCCGGGGCGGTCACGGAGCGCCGCGACCGCCAACTCGCCGCCCGCAGGGTCCGGAATCTCGAGTTCGCCGACGATCGTGTCCGGTCCCTCCCACGGCGTCGTCTCTGTGTCGTCCGCGACTGCGGTCGCAATCGGCGCACAGCCCGCCGGCTGGGCGGCGACGACGGTCGGCTCGTCGGCGAGTAGATCTGCCGCCGCCAACTCCGAGAGCCCACGGTCGAGTCCGACGAGGAGTTCACCCGTCCCGACCGGGAGGACGACCGCGTCGGGCGTCGGAAGTGGTGCGGCGTCGGCGACCGCCGTCACGTCCGGGAACGGGCCGACACGGCCGCGGGCGTAGTCTGCGATCAGCTCGTAGGCGAGTGTCTTCGCGCCGTCGTGGCGGTACGGCGTCTCGAAGGCCGACAACGAGTAGTAGTCGGCCGCGAGCTGGTCGTCGACGGCGGCGGCCGCGTCGTCGAACCGGCCGCCGACGACCCGCATCTCGCCGCCGTGGACGTTCACCATCGCCTTGTTGGAGAACGCCGTCCGCGACGGGACGAACGCGTACGACCGGAGTTCCGCCCGGCCAGCGTACGCTGCGGCCGACTGGGCGGCGTTGCCGGCGGCCGCCAGCGCCAGCGGCTCCGTCTCGGCGGCGCGTGCGGCCGTCACGGCGACGCTCATCCCGCGGTCGTAGACGGTGCCGGTCGGGTTGCGCGCCTCGTCTTTCACGACGAGTGAGGCCACACCCAACTCGTCGGCCAGCCGTTCCGTCTCGACGGAGGGGGTGTCGCCTTCGGCGGCGCGGACGCGTTCGTCGACCGGGAACGGCAACGGCGCGTCTGCGGCGTCGGCGACCCCGCGTTGGACAGCCGCCGGGTCGAGATCGTACGCCGGCGAGAGGAGCCCGTCACAGTCGTCACACCGTCCGTGTGTGTCCGTGTCGTGGCGTCGGCCACAGTCGACACAGTCGAGCCCGACGAAGGCTGTCGTTGTTGTCACGGGCGTCAGTCGAGTCGCGAACGGCAAATGCGTTCTTCTCGCGGTGTCCTCCCGTCGGACAACTGGAGCGGTCGGGCGAGCAGTCGGCTTTCGCCGATTTTCGAGACCGGCAAACGGGGGACGATTTATATACTGACGTGGCACGTTGGTAGAGACACGATGTCGGCGCCCTCCAACACCGCGGCAGTCCAGCGCGCACGAGAACGGTACAGCGACGACGACGAACCGGAACTCGACGCCTCGGCCGACGAGGTCGCGGCGTTGCTCACCGACGAGTACGCCAGAGAGATTCTCCAGGCTGTGACGAGCGAGGCCAGCCCCGCCTGTGAGCTGGTCGAGACGCTCGGCGTCTCCCGGCCGACCGTCTACCGCCGGCTGGACGATCTCGAGGAGGCCGGACTCGTCGAGCCGGCGATGTCGTTCGACCCGGACGGCCACCACCGCCGGGAGTTTCGGGCCACGTTCGAAGAGGTGACCGTCACGCTCGGCGCCGACGGGTTCGGCGTCGAGACCGGCACACCCGCGGACGCGAACTGACCGAGCGGACACGCCAGACACGCGGGCACACGCCAGACACCCCGGCACACGTCAGACACGCGGGCACACGCCAGACGGCGGCGGCCGACCCCCGACGTCCGGCGAGACGCCAATCTGTACGCCTTAGTCCCCCGGCGTCGAACAGGGAGGTATGACCGAGGAAGTCGCCGTCAGCGGTGCGGGGCTCGCGGGGCTCGTCACCGCTCGTCGGCTCGCGGACGCCGGAGTCGACGTGCGGGTGTACGAGACGCGCGACACGGTCGGGGGCCGGGTCCGGTCGCGCCGGCGCGACGGGTTCGTGCTCGACCGCGGGTTCCAGGTGTTGTTCACCGCCTACCCCGCGGTCCGGGCGGAGTTGGACCTGGACGCACTCGATCTCCGGCGGTTCTCCCCGGGTGCGGTGTTGTGTTCGACCGACGAGGGGACACGGTCGGTGTTGGCAGACCCGTTGCGCGATCCGGGGTCGTTCGTGGCGTCCGTGTTCAACCGCCGGGTGTCGACGAGTGACAAGCTCCGGACGTTGTTGCTCCGCCAGGATCTGGCCGGGCGGGAGCCGGCCGGGTTGTTCGGCGGGGCAGACGAGTCGATCCGGTCGTACCTCGACGGGTGGGGGTTCTCCGAGCGGTACATCGAGAACTTCGTCGCCCCCTTCTACGGCGGGATCACCCTCGACCGCTCGCTCGCCACGTCGAGTCAGGTGTTCCAGTACACGTTCCGGACGCTCTCGGCGGGGTCGATCGCCGTCCCCGCCGACGGGATGGGTGCAATCGGCGAGCAGTTGGCCGACCGCGCCCGGGCCGCAGGCGTCGAGATCGTCCGCAACGAAGGGCTCGCCCGGATCGAACGCGACCAGGGCGGGGCGACGACGCGGGGGGCCGGCCCGGTGGCGTTCGAGACGACAGAGCGACGCCGGGAGGCGGAGGCGCTCGTCGTCGCGACGGACCCACGCAGTGCCCGCGAACTCACCAGTGTCGAGGGGGTTCCGACGGCGGTGAAGTCTTCGGTCACACAGTACTACCGTCTCCCCGGCGCCGGGCGGGTGGAGACGGGGCGGAAGATCCTCCTCCACACAGACGGGGAGTCGCCGAACGTCGTCGTCCCGTTGTCGGAGGTCGCCCCGGAGTACGCGCCGGACGACCAGACGTTGTTGTGTGCGACGTTCTTGGGTGAGGCGGCACTCGACCGCGATGACGGGGCGCTGGCGGCCGACACCCGAGCGGCGTTGGCGGCGTGGTATCCGGAGCGGTCGTTCGAGTCGTTGGAAGCGATCCACACCGACCGGCTCCCGTTCGCCCAGTTCGCCCAGCCGCCCGGCTTCGCCGACAACCTGCCGGCGACGACCGCGCCCGCCGGCTCGGTGTATCTCGCGGGCGACTACACGGAGTGGTCGTCGATCCAGGGGGCGATGGCGAGTGGCCGTCGTGCCGCCAGTGCCGTCCTGTCTGCCGAGCCGGTCGGGGAGTGAACGACGGGGCGACCCGCGGCTCGCCACACCTGGAGGGTGTCACACCAGATACTGGAGCCCCAACAGGACGACGAACCCGACGGCCAGTGTCGCGAAGATGTTCTCGGTGGTCCACGCCACGACAAGCGCCGCGACACCCGCGACCAGCCGGTCGTTGCCGACGACCGTGACGGCCCCCTCGGGCGCGAGCAGTGACGGCGCGACGAGTGCGGACAACACGGCCGCGGGAACGAGTTCCAACGCCCGTTCTCCGCGGGGCGGGAGGTCGATCCGCTCGTAGAGGTAGAGGAACGACGCGCGCAACAGGAGCGTGCCGACGCCGATCGCGACGATGGCGGGCCACGCGACACCAGTCACGCCGTCTCACCGCCGTCCCGGTCGCCCGGCTTCCCAGAGCCGCCCGAGTCGTCACCGGCCTCGTCGACGAGGAGTCCGGCGGCGACCCCGGCGAGTGCGCCCCCGAGCAGCCCGAGATTCAACGGGAGTGTGGCGCCGGCGACCGCAACACCGCCGCCGACCACGGCGGCCGTGACGGAGGCGTTGTCCGTGACGGCGGGCGTGAGCACCGCCAGAAACACCAACGGAACCGCGAACCCGAGCGGTAACGACGGCGGGAGCTGTGCGCCGCCGACGGCACCGACCGCGGTCGCGGCGACGAACACGACCCACAACGGCACGGCCGCGCCGAAGTAGTACCACACCGAGGCACCCTCACGCCGGAACCGTGTCACCGACAGCGCGTACGCCTGGTCGGTGAGGAGGTACGCGACGAGCGCCTTCCGAGCCCGAGAGAGGCGACCGAGATACGGCGCGATCGACGCGGAGTACATCACCAGCCGAGCGTTGATCACCAGCGCGGTGCCGACGACGACGGCGAAGGGGGCGTCCCGACCGAGCAGGTCGATCGCCGCGAGCTGTGAGGCGCCGGCGAAAACGACCGTCGACAGCCCCAGCGCCTGCACGACGGTGAGCTCCGCCTCGACGGCGGCCGCACCCGCCACTAGTCCGAACGGGGCCGCACCCAACAACACCGGCGCGATCGCGCGGGCCCCGGCGAGAAAGGAGTCGCGTCCTGACACGTTCCCGACTCGGAGAGTGGGAGGCGAATAGCTGCCGGTCGCGGAAGCCGAGTCACACGGCGAGACGCTGTGTTCGCTCGCGGGAGGTCACGCGACAAGACGCGGTATCCGTGGGCGGGAATCACTCGACTCGGTCGCCAAACGAGTCGACATCGTACGTGTTCTCACCTTTTGGACGCACCGCAACGACGGTCATCGTCTCGCCGGAGATCTCGTAGATGACGCGGTACCCGCTGTTCCCGACCCGTTCGCGGTAGAAGTTGTGTTCACCGGCACCGGTCAGGTACGTTAGGTGTGTCTGCGGGACACGGCCCCACTCGATCTTCTCTGTCCAGTCGTGAATTTTCGAGAGGATTCGTTCCGCATCCTCCGGAGACTGCTGTCGGACGGCTACGAGGTCGTCCCGCGCCTCCGGGAGAAACCTGAGTTCGGACGGCGGCTCCGGCACGCTACTCGAGTTCGATGTCGAGGTCGTCAAGCACCGCTTCAAGCGAGAGGTGGCTCGCCTCGTCGGCGAGGCTGTCTCGCCGCTCGGCGATCACCTCGCGCTCGTCTGGCCGCACGTCGTCGGACTGTGACCGCCGGGAGGTGTCGCTGTCGTGTGACACACGCACCACTGGCTCGGCAACGGGTAAAAAGACTGTGTCGAGAGAGACGTACTACCGTGGCCGGGTCAGTGACGAGTCGACACGTTGGGGCCCAGAGAGACCAGCTTCGACATCGCGAGTGTCACTGTCGACGGCTCCGGGCTCGGCCGTCCTCGTCGTTTCGTTCCGGCTGTCTCTCTCTGGTGGGATCGTCGTCTCGTTCCGTCTCGTCTGTACACTCGACACAGTAGCTGTTGTAGCCGATCGTGTCGGCCGCCACCGGAATCCCGGCGACGAACAGGTCGTCGCGGTAGCGCCGTTCAACCCCCTGTGTCACCGTCTCGCCGCAAACGGCACACGGTTGGCCGTGGTCCGGATCGTCGACGATCCGGCGGTCAACCTGCCGGTGCCGGCCGAACGTGTCGAGTGAGCGAAAGCGGTGGATTGGCGGTCGCAGTGAGGGAAGTGTGGCGACGGCGATTGAGAGAAACACGAGCGCAAGAACCGTTGGAAAGATTCGTACTCCGGCCCCACCGAACAACCCGTCGAGAACGCCAACGAGCAACAGGATACCGAACCCGAGCGACAACAGTCCCGCAAGCGTGGACAACAGAACGCCGATCTGTTCGGGGAGATCGTCCGGCTGGTCCGACATCAGTCGCCGACTCGCCCGCCGACAGATAATTTCTTTCGACCTGACGAAGCGACACGGCGGTGGCTGTCGACACGAGAGCGGCTGAGGGGAGTAAGCCCCCTTCGGTTCGACCCGACATTCGGCTGAGCGCCCACGCCGGCCCCGCAGGCCGTGGCGAGCCACGGCCCGGCGGTCCCGTCCAGACTACCATCGGGCGCGTGTGCGCCGTCGGCGTGGGCTTGCACCGGCGAAGTTCGTCGTTCCACCCGTTCCCGCGCGTCAGTGGAGAGTCGTGATCTCCTCCCTCGGCGGGGGCTCCCGGCCCGCGCGGGTCGCCACGCGGTGCTCGCGGCCTCGCGGCCGCAGACCCCTCTCGGGGCGGTTCGCACGCCTCATCGGTCGACGCGGGCGGTGTCGTCTCTGTTCGAGAGCCAGCCGTCTCCGACTCCGGGCGTGTGCCCGGTCGCCTGCCCGGACGGTGGGGGGACTTTCCTCGTGTCGCCACGGGGGTCGGGCTCCCTCTGCCACCCCCGGGTAGACGACCCCCCTTGATAACTCTCCCGGCAGGCGGGGAAGGGTTCAAGTCTCCCCGGCCCGTTCTCCGCGGTATGTCTCAAGCCCGGGCCGTGGAACTCTCGTACCAGGACGGCGTTCGCGCGGTCGAACTCGCCCGAGAGTCGGTGGCTGCCTTCGTCGAACGCGGACAACGCGAAGATCCGGGGAGTATGCGTGACGCGTTCTACAACCGAACTGGTGCGTTCGTCCGGCTGAGTTCGACACGCGGGCGCGGTCGCCTCCGTGGCTGTGCGGGATCGTATCAGACAGACGACCAGCTCGGTCACGCGATTGTCGACGCCGCCATCGGCGCCGCCTCCGCCGACTCCGGCGGCTCCGAGGTGGAGGGTGGCGAACTCGACACCCTCCAGGTGTCCGTCTGTGTCGTCGAAGACCTCACGCTCACCGACGACCCCGTCGAAGACATCGAACTCGGCCGCCACGGCGTCGCCATCGACCACGGCAGCACACACGGCTGGCACTATCCGACGGTGCCCGTCGAGAACGGGTGGAGCGCCGAACAGTTCCTCTCGCGCACCTGCCGGAAGTCCGGGCTCCCCCCGTTGGCCTGGCAGGACGAGGAGGCGGTGATCACGCTCATCGACGGCCAGGTGTACCGCGAGCGGCCGGACGGCGGCAGCGTCGAAGAGCTGTAGCCGCGCCGAAGCGCCGTCTCGACCGAGCAGTTCAGAACCCGACCCGTTCTGCGTCCACGAGCGCACGTTCTGCAGTCGCGTCCACGTCGAACGACACCACCCGGTCGCCGTTCTCGATCACCGGCTCCAACAACGACTCCCCGTCTGCGGGGCCGTCACGGTCGCGGCGGCCGACGTGGTGGCCCCCCTCGGGCGTGCGGTAGACGGACTTCGCGCCCGAGAGCTTGCCGCGTTTCGCCGCCGGCTCGCCGTCGACTTCGACCAGATCGACGGAGCAGTCCACCGGGTCCGCGTTCGAGACGAAGCCGCCGACGCCGAACCCGTCGGCCACGCCGCGGAGTTCGCGGAGGTCTGCCGGCCCCAGCCCACCCGAGAGGAAGATGTCCACGTCGTCGTGGCCACGGGCGTCCAGTTCCCACGCCACCTCACGGGCGATGGCGCGGAAATCGCCGCGCCGCGAGCCGGTTGTGTCGAGCCGCACGCCGTCTAACTCGTCGCCGAGTTCGTCGACGGCCGCCAACACCTCACTCACCTCGTCGTCGTACGTGTCACACAACGCCACCGTCGGGGTCCGGTCGGGCGCGGCCTCGGCGAACGCGCGCCACGCGTCGGCGCGGTCTTCGCGGCCGAAACAGATCACGAGCGCGTGTGGCATCGTCCCCGACGGGTCGCGGTCGAGCTGGTCGCCGGCGGCGACGTGTGAGAACCCGTCGAAGCCAGCCTGCAGCGCGCTCTTCTCGACCATTCCCGCGATTGCGGGGTGGACGTGGCGCGCCCCGAAAGAGAGTAGGGTCGTCTCCGGGGCGGCGCGGCGACACCGCAGTGCGGCGGTAGCGATGCCGGTGGCGTGTGAGAGGAACCCCAGGAGTGCAGTCTCTAACTCCGCGAACGCCAGATACGACCCCTCGATCCGCATCACCGGCCCGCCGTCGAACAACGTTCCCGGCGGGAGCGCCGCGACGTCGACATCCCGGCCGGCGAGGAGTTCGACGGCGTTCTCGACGCCCGCGAGCAGGTCGAACCCACCGGTCGGGAACTGGTCGACCGTCACCTCGGCGACCACCTCTGGGGTGCGGTCGGCGGCCGCCAGCGTCTCGCGTGTCCGCCGGAAGTAGGCGTCCGTCGCTTGGCCCGCGAGCACCTGCTCGTCGGTGACGGTGTCAAACGGGCTGTCGGCGGCGACTCCGCTGTCGGCGGCGACTCCGCTGTCGGCGGCGACTCCGCTGTCGACGTGGTCGTCTGTGTCGGCGCGACTGTCCGCCGGCGTGTCGGTCATGCAGAGAGATAGCGCGCCATCCGACAAAAGCAGGGAGGCTCGGCGGCGACTACCGGTGAGCCGCGACGCTGTCACGGCTACAGCCGCGAGTCGAGCGTCTCGGCGGTCGGCGCCCCGACCCCAGGCACGTCCGTGAGGTCGTCGTGGCTGGCCGCTCGGACGTTCTCGACGGAGCCGAACCGACGGAGCAGTCGCCGGCGGGTCTCCGGGCCGACGCCGGGCACGTC
>JAHENP010000358.1 GCA_018609965.1 Haloferacaceae archaeon | reverse complement strand
GAGCGCGTCCGTCACCAGCCAGTCGTTGTTGAACCCGCCGGCGTTCTTCAACGGTTGGATCGCCGCGCGCGGCGGCGCACCGCCGTGGCGTCGCGCGACCGTCTCGACGACCGCCCGCCGGTAGGAGTCGGCCACGTCGACGAGCACGCCGTCTACGTCGAGTACGACTGTGTCGACCTCCATCGACACCACCGAGACGGCCGGCGGGTTTGGAGGTTGCGCTGCGGCTCGGTGCGGCGCGCTCGTCCCGCCGCAACGAGACCGCCTCGCTTGCCCGTGGACCCGTTGGAAACGACGGCTATTCCAATCACAGAGCGTTACAGACGGGGGATGACCGAGAACAGTCGGGCGGCAGTCGCGACGGCGGCCGCCCGTGCGGGCGCACGGGTCGCCGCCGAGGGGTTCCGCGACGGGTTGGCAGTCGAGACGAAAGACGACGAGACGGACGTGGTGACGGCCGCCGACCGGGAGGCCCAGTCCCGAGTGATCGAGACGATCCGCGAGATGTTCCCCGACGACACCGTCGTCGGCGAGGAGGAAGACTCCCCGAAGACGGTGCCCGAGACGGGTGACGCGTGGGTCGTCGACCCCATCGACGGGACGAACAACTTCGTGCGCGACATCGAGGAGTTCGCCACCGCCGTCGCCGCCGTCACCGACGGGGACCCGACTGCGGCGGCGGTCGTCCTCCCGGCCCACGGCGACGCCTACGCTGCCGACGAGACGACCGCCACCCGCAACGACGAGCCGATCTCGGTGTCGACGGTGACCGACCCGGAGCTGGGGTGTGTCGTGCCGACAGTGTGGTGGCCACAGGAGAGACGCGACGAGTACGCTCGGGCCTGCGGCGCGATCGTCCGGCGATTCGCCGACCTCAGGCGGTTCGGGAGCGCACAGGCCGCACTCGCCCGCCTCGCCGCCGGCTCCGTCGAGGGTGTGGTGACGAACGTCGACTGCAACCCCTGGGACACCGTCGCCGGCGTCCACCTCGTCCGGGTCGCCGGCGGCCGGGTGACCGACCTCGCGGGCGAGCCGTGGCGCGTCGGCGACCGCGGGCTGGTCGCCTCCAACGGGGCCGTCCACGACGAGGTGCTCGCGGCCGCCCGCGAGATTGACAGCGTGGCGAGCGCCGAGACGCCGCCGATCACGGAGTCGTGACGGGACGGGAGAAGACACTGACCGCGGGCGGCGACGACCGCGTCAGGTTCGGAAGCTCTCGCCGCAGCCACACTCGCTGACGACGTTCGGGTTGTCGACGTGGAACCCGGCCGCCTGGAGGCCGTCCTCGTAGTCGAGCGTCGAGCCGCCGACGTAGTCCAACGAGGCGGGGTCGACGAACACCCGCAGCCCGTGGTGTTCCGTCACCCGGTCGTCGGTCTCCGGCTCGTTGTCGAACCGCATCCCGTAGGAGAGCCCGGCACACCCACCCTGTTGGACGAACAGTCGTAGTCCACCCACGTCCGTGTCCATCCCCTCCGACTCCATCAGCGACAATGCCTGCTCGGCGGCCGACCGCGTGACGACGACCGTCTCGCCGGGCGCCCCCTCGCTGGCTTCCGTGCTCATACGACCACGTTCGACCGGCGACCGCTTAGTCCTGACGCCACGAGGTAACCGGCGTCGGTTTCGAGACGGCCGCCGCGAAGCCGTAATCTGTCTCGTCGGTCGGGCGGGCGATTCTCTGCTGGCCACTCGTCGGTCGTGCGCTCGCGGACACTCTCGGCGTGCCCCCACCGGTCACTCGTCGGTCGTGCGCTCGCGGACACTCTCGGCGTGAGCCTCCAACCCCTCCGCCTCGGCGAGGGTGGTGATCGTCTCCGAGAGGTCGGCGAGTCCCTCTTCGTCGAGCCGTTGGACCGTCGACGACCGGAGGAACGTGTCGACGGAGAGCCCGCCGAACGCCTTCGCGCCGCCGTTCGTCGGGAGGACGTGGTTCGTCCCGGTCGCGTAGTCCCCGGCCGCCACCGGGCTGTGGGGTCCGAGGAACGCGCTGCCGACGTTGTCGATCCGGTCCAACAACGCCTCCGGATCGGCCGTCTGGATCGAGAGGTGTTCGGCGGCGTACTCCTCGGCGAACAGGACTGCCTCCGACATCGACCGGGCGTGGAGGACGCCGCTGGCCTCGTTGGCGAACGCCTCCCGGATCGTCTCCGCCCGCTCGCGGTCGGCGAGTCGGTCGTCGACGGCCGCGGCGATCTCCGCCGCCACCGCGTCGTCGTCCGTCACCGCGACGACGGACGCGTTCGGGTCGTGTTCCGCCTGCGCGAGCAGGTCCGCCGCGACGTACCCCGGCTCACACTGCTCGTCGGCGAGCACGAGCACCTCCGAGGGCCCGGCCAGGAAGTCGATCTCGACGGTGCCACGCACCGCTGCTTTCGCGGCCGTCACCCACCGGTTGCCGGGGCCGACGATCTTCCGCACGGAGTCGATTGTCTCCGTCCCGTAGGCGAGCCCGCCGACGGCCTGTGCGCCGCCGACCGCGTACACCGCGTCTGCGCCCGCCTCGTGGATCGCCGCCAGCGTCACCGGGTTCAGCTCCTCTGCGGGCGGGGTCGCGACCGCGACGTGGTCGACACCCGCGACCTTCGCGGGAACGACACCCATCAGCGCCGAGGAGGGGTACGCCGCCGCCCCGCCGGGGACGTACACCCCGACGCGGTCAAGCGGGCGGAACCGTCGCCCCAGCGTGCGGCCGTCCGCGACCTCTTCGGTCCAGTCGTCCGGCACCTGTCGCTCGTGGAACGACCGGACGTTGGCGGCCGCCTCCCGAATCGCCGCCAACCTGTCGTCGTCGACCGCGTCGGCGGCCCGTTCGGCCTCATCGGTCACGTCGATGTTGCCGACCGTCACGTCGTCGAACTCCTCGGAGAACTGTCGCAACGCGGCGTCACCGGTCGTCTCGACCTCGTCGAGAATCTCACGTACGTCCTCGCGGACGGCGTCGACGCCGGCGTCACGCCGGAAAAACGCCCGGCGTTCGTCCGGCGACAGCTCCGCGACCGCGCGCGGCTCCGTCGGCTCTGTCATACCCGAAACTGCGAGCGTGACCCGAATAGACGTTCCGACTCGGCGGGGCGTCGCCGCCGGACGGCACGCTCTTGTCGCCGCCGCCCGACCGACGACCCGTGACATACGACGCCGCCGGGACCGCGGAGGGGCTCGACGCCGACCTCGTCGTCGAGTACCACGACACGCTCGGATCGAGCAACGACCGCGCCCGCGAACTCGCCGCGGCGGGCGCACCGGAGACGCTCGTCGTCGCCGACGAACAGACCGCCCCGCGGGGTCGCGAGGGGCGCGTGTGGGTCTCACCCAGCGGCGGGGTGTGGTTCTCGCTCCTGTTGTGGGCCGACGGCGACCCGGCAGCGACGCCCGTGACGCTCGCGACGGCCGTCGCGGTGTGTGAGGGGTGCCGACAGGCCGGCGTTCCGGCACGCATCAAGTGGCCCAACGACGTGCTCGTCGGCGATGGCGACCGCGGGGGCGCGAAGCTGTGTGGCGTGCTCACGGAGACCGGCCAGACGGACGGCGACCGCTGGCTCGCCGTCGGCGTCGGCCTCAACGCCAACGTCGACCCCGACGACCTCCCGAGTGAGGCGGACGCGACAACGCTCCGTGCGGAACGCGACGGCGAGGATGTGGACCGCCGCCGGCTGGTCCAGACGATCGTCGACCGGTTCACCGAGCTACGCGCCGCCCCCGACACGGTCCTCCCCGCGTGGCGGACGTACGCCGACACACTCGACCGCCGGGTACGGGTGGAGACCCCGACCGAGGTGATCGTCGGTGAGGCTGTCGACGTGGAGTTCCCCGGCTCGTTGCTCGTCCAGACGGACGAGGGGGACCGACGGGTCGTCACTGCCGGGGACTGTGAGCATCTCCGGCCGGTCCAGTGAGGAACTGCGACGACGGCAGTCACGGCAACCGCGTCGCCGCGGCGACAGCCGCCTCCGTCACCCACAAACCCCGGGCGGTCACACGCCCGGCCGTGTTCGACTACTACTTCGGGATCTGCCACGCCCGGCGCCGCGGCCGGCGGATCGCCGTCGGGCTGGTCGTCGCCGCGCTCGGCGCGGTCGGCGGCGCACTCTTTGCGACCGACACCGCGTACGTCGTCGGGCTCGGCGCGGTCGTGCTCGGCACCTGGTACGCCCAGCCGGCGGCCAAACGGCTACTCGTCCCCGCACCGTGGAGCCCGCAACGCTGGAACTACGCCCCGCTGGCGGAGGGGATCGACTGGGAGGCCGTCGATGACTGGCTGGATCTGGGGAGCGGGACGGGTCGCTCGTTGGTCGGCCCGGCGCCCGCGGTCGACGACGCTCGGGTGACGGCGCTGGACCCATTCGACGGCCGCGTGATCGCCGGCAACGACCCGGAACGCGCCCGCCGCAACGCCGCGACTGCGGGCCTTGACGCGACGCCCGTCCGTGGTGACGCCGCCCGGCTCCCGGTGGCGACCGGCTCTCAGGACGCCATCACTGCCTGTCGACTGCTCCACGATCTCTCGCGTGGGGACGCCGAGGCGACACTGTCGGAGGCCCGGCGCGTGCTCCGTGCCGACGGCACGCTCGGGGTTCTCGAACTGGCGGCGGCCCACGAGGAGACGGACGACCCGCTGGGCTACTGGTCGGAACTGGTCACCGCGGCGGGGTTCACGATTGTCGCCAGCGGCAGCGTGGAACGACGCGACGAGCGGTACTTCTACGTGATCGGGGAGTGATTCGGCGGCTTACTCCCACAGCGAGTTGATCCGCTCGTCGAGTGTGGATAGAACGGCCGACAACACGGTCTGCCACTCCCGTGGGAAGCTCCGGTCTGCTGCCGGGTGGTCGGCGTCTGGCGGGGGGTGGACGTGGCCACGACTGTTGTGACCGTTCGGGTGGCGGTCCCACCGCATCTCCCAAGACGACCCACCTTCGTACTGTTCGGCGTAGTGTGCACTGAAATCCTCCGTCTGGAACCACCGCACGGTCAGGTACGCCCGGTCGACGGCCGGCGGGAAGTGACCCGTGTCGTAGTCGGCAACCACCTCACGGGGTGTGTCTCCCGGTCGCGCGACGACCGTGTCGAACCGAGGACTCTTCCGGAGAAACCCGGCGATCCGAACGAGCACCTCGGTGTCGGGTTCACCCGTGTTCGGTCGGGTGTCGGGATCAGACATCGACGACGCCGGTCGGGCCGTCTCCCGACTCTCGACGAGCGGCGTCGAGCAACGCTGCTCGCCGCTCCAGTCCCCGCCACTCCGAGAGTGCCTCCCAGCGTCGTTCGACTGCGTCGCCGTCCGTCGCGTCCCGCAGCGACACCGCGTCTGGTGAATCGGCGTTGAACCGTTCGCGGTAGGCGGCGAGTTCGTCGGTGGTCTCACGGAGGCGGTCGAGGATCTCTCGCTGTGAGTACTCCCGCCGGATCGACTCCACGCGCCGCCACCGGAGGTACGACTCGTTTCGCTCGTACCGCACCGGGCGACCCTCGTGACTTCGGACGATTCCCATCTCCGCGAACCACTCCAGATACTCCCGTGCCGTCTCCGGGTCACAGTCCGCGCGCTCTGCGACCGTCGACACTTTCGTCGGCTCTCGGAGCTGTAACACCACGTTCCGGATTCGCTCGCGAACGGGCCCACCGTCGAAGAGTTCTGACGGCGACTCCCACTCGTCGACCGGCGGCGGCTCCGCGCCGTCCGTGTCCAGCTCTATCGGTGTGCTCGTCAGGTCCACACGGAATCTGAGAAGTGAGGCGACAAGAATCTGCCGCCGACCGAATAGTTTCGTCGCCACGGACTCAGTCGTCAGCCGGCTGTCCCGCGGACTCAGTCGTCGGCTGGTTGTGCCGCGACGCGGACTCAGTCGTCGGCCGGCTGTGCCGCGACGCAGACCCAGTCGTCGGCCGGCTGTGCCGCGGACTCAGTCGTCGGCCGGCTGTGCCGCGACGCGGGCGACGCCGATCGTCACGGCGACGCCTTCCACGTCCCACTCCTCGGTGAGATCAGCGTCCGCGAGCGTCCCCAGCGAGAACTCCGCCGCACGGGTCTCCTCGGCGACGTAGTTCGCGTGGTCGTCGACGAAGCCGGCGACACGGTCGTCGGCCACCTCAACGCCGAGCCGGATCTCCTCGTCGACATCCAACTCCAACGCCTTGCGCATCTCCTGAACGCGTCGGACCACGTCACGGGCGTACCCCTCGCTCTCGACATCCTCGGTCAGCGTCGTATCGACGTAGACGTTGCCGTCGGCGTCACCGACCGTGAACCGCGTGCCAGAGAGGCCCTCCGGCGCTTCCGTGCGGAACGACACCATCTCGTTGGTCAGTTCGTGCGTCTCCCCGTCCACCTCGACCGCGAGTTGGTCCGTGTCGCCGTCGGCCGTCAGCGACTGCCGGCTGGCACCGTCGACGGCCTCCATCACCGCCTCGGCGTCGCCGCCGAACGCCGGCCCGAGCGCGGCCATCTGCGGGTCGGCCACGTCCACCAACTCCCCGTAGGAGTCCGTGACTGACACTGTCCGGCTGTTCACCCGGTCGCCGAACAGCGCTGCGTGTCGCTCGACGGCCGCCCGCACGTCCGGATCAGGGCTCTCGACGACCACCTCCGTGACGGGCCACCGCAGCTTCCGTTCGGCCTGTTGGCGGGCGTTGGCGGCCGCCTCCTCTGCGGCGCGCAACACCGCCACGTCCGACTCCAGTTCCGGCCGTCGAAGGTCCTCGTCGGCCTCGGGGTACGACAACGCGTGGACGGTCGTCGCCCCGCCGTCGAGATGTTGGTACATCCGCTCGGCGAGATACGGCGCAAACGGCGCCACCAGCCGCGTCACCTCATTTAGGACCGTCGCCATCGTCGCGTACGCCCCCCGCTTGCGCGGAGAGTCGGCGTCCTCCCACATCCGTTCACGCGTCGCCTTGACGTAGAACCGCGACACGTCCTCGGTGACGAACTCTAAGACGGCGTTCAGTGCGTCGTCGACGTGGTAGTCGGCCCACGCTTCCGCCACCTCTCGTTCGACCGTCTGGAGCCGCGAGAGCACCCACTCATCGACGGTGGTCAACTCCCCGTCGTCGAGACTCGCCGTCGCGGGGTCGTAGCCGTCCAACGCCATGTACTCCAACGGGAACCGGAAGACGTTCCAGAGGATGTTGAGCGTCGACTGGGTCTCTTCGAGCCCGTCCCACTCGAACCGGAGATCGTCGCCGTGTTGTTCCTGCCGGAGCAGGTAACACCGCAACGGGTCTCGGCCGGCCTCCTCGATCGCCTCCTCGGGTGTGATGACCGTCCCGCGGGACTTAGACATCTCCGTGCCGTCACCCAGCCGGGCGAACCCGTGCATGACGACCTCGTCGTACGGCACCTGTCCGAGCGCGGCCGTCCCCATCCCCAACTGCGACCAGAACCACCCACGGGTCTGGTCGTGGGCCTCCAAGATCACGTCCGCCGGCCACAGCTCCTCGAAGGCGGCCTCGTCGGTGGGGTAGCCGATCGTCCCCAGCGACGCGACCGAGGAGTCGAACCACACGTCGAACACGTCCGGCACGCGCTCGTAGGTGACGCCGCCTTCGGTGATCGTCAGGTCGTCGACGGTCGGCCGGTGGAGGTCGATCTCCGCGGGGTCGATCTCCTGGTCGACCCGCTCGGCCAGTTCCTCGCGGGTGGGGACGACGATCATCTCGTCGGCCGTGTACGACCCCTCACCCTCGCGGTCGGCGTCGCTGGGCACCCAGATCGGCAACGGAATCCCCCAGTAGCGCTGGCGGGAGACGTTCCAGTCGGGCGCGTTCTCGACGAAGTTCTGGAACCGGTTGTCGCGTGCCTCCGGCGGGTGCCACTCGCTGTCCTCGATGTTGTCGAGCAGCTCGTCTTTCACCTCCGTCACCGTGATGAACCACTGGTCGGTGACGATCCGCACGATGTCCGTGTCACACCGCCAACACTGCCCCTCGTCGACCGTGTGGCCGTCCTCGCTGGCGAGCAACACGCCATGATCGTCGAGATCGGCGACGATCTCGTTGTTGGCGTCACGGACGAACTGGCCGGCGTACTTCCCGGCGGCGTCGCCGTACACCCCGTCTGTCCCGACCGGGCAGAACACGGGCAGATCCAGTTCCTGCCCGCGCTCGAAGTCCTCCTCACCGTGCCCGGGCGCGGAGTGGACCAGCCCCGTGCGGTCGGCCTCGACGTACTCCGCGGTGTACACCTGTTGGGTGCCCGGCTCGTCGACGTGATCGGGCACCTCCTCGGGCAACGGGTGGTCGTAGGCCGTTCCCGCGAGTTCCGCACCCGAGAACTCGTCGAGTAGCTCGTAGTCGTCGTACCGGCCCCGCGAGAGCACGTCCTCGACACAGTCGGCCGCGAGCACCAACACCTCCGAGCTTCCGTCGCGTTCGGCCCGCACCTTCTGGTAGGTGAGATCGGCGTCGGCCGCGACGAACGTGTTGGCGACGACCGTCCACGGGGTAGTGGTCCAGATCACCAGACTCCCCTCTTCGTCGGCCAGTGGGAACTTCACGTAGATCGACGGCTTGCCAACCTGGTGGTACTCCACCTCGTTGTTGGCGATGGCGGTCTCACACCGGGGACACTGGTTGATCGAGCGTTTTCCCTGTTCGACCAGTCCGCGGTCGTGGACCTGGCTGAACGCCCACCACGCCGCCTCCATGTACTCCGGGGAGATCGTCTTGTACGGGTCGTCCCAGTCCATCCACACGCCCAACGACTGGAAGTCCTCGTCCATCGCCTCGCGGTTCTCCTCCGCGAACCGGCGACACTCCTCGATGAACGACTCCATCCCGTACGCCTCGATGTCGCGTTTGGTCTCGAAGTCGAGTCGTTCCTCCACCTTCGTCTCGATGGGGAGCCCGTGCATGTCGTAGCCCGGGCGGTCGGTGACGTTGTGGCCCGTCATCCGCTTGTAGCGGATCACGGCGTCTTTCAACGACTTGTTCCACGCGGTCCCCAGATGCATCTGGCCGGTCGTGTACGGCGGGCCGTCGACGAAGAAGAAGGAGGGGTCGTCGGTGTGTGCCGCGACCGTCGCGTCGTATGCGTCGACCTCCTCCCAGAAGCCGTCGACGCGTCCCTCTACCTCGTGGGGCGCGTACTGGTCGGCGATCTCTGTGTCGTCCATACGCTACGGTCCGTGCGGTCGCATATCAAAACGGTGGTCCGACAGTCGATCTGTCGGGTCGCCGAGTCGACGGCCCGTGCGGGGTGGTCGAGTCGACCATCTCCCAGCCGTGTCGTCTGGGGCCTCGGCTTCCCGAATCTCTCCTGACTAGATACAACCAAGTATTTGCGACCACCAATCTGTGGTGTGACGACTGACGACGATCAGCAAGGTGAGGAGTTCTCGACTACTGAGTTGGTGACGCTGCTTCACGAGCGACTCGACAACAAGAGCCGCCGGATCACGCGAGCGATGCAGTTCAACCTCGTTGCTGCCACGGCCGCCGTCGGGGTCGGACAGTTGGCTGGCGGATCAGTGACGGTTCCGTTGAACACGACAGTGAAGACGGGTAGTGTGTTCCTGTTCGTTTCCTTCGCCGCCGGCTTCGCCGGGCTGGCGGCTGTGGGTCACCCGCTCGTGTCTGTCGACCGTTCGCCGGCGTCTGTCGACGCCAGCCGAGACCGGCAGGCCACCGCTCCCGACGGAGTCGTCACGGCACTCCGCCGGCGGAACCGGGCTGTCGCCGTCACGCAGTCGTTGTCGTTCGCGACCGGCACACTGGGTTTCGGGCTCGTCCTGCTGGGGGTTGTCCGGTCGCTGGGTGTGACGACGAACCGACTCTCATTTTCGTTGGTCGTTGTCGGCGCGTTCGCCGTGGTCCTTGTCGGCCACACTGTCGGCCACGCGGTTGCCCGCCTGTCTAGACCCTCGACTGAGACGGACAAACACGGTGGACGCCGCGACAGTGGAGAGTCGTGAGCGACTGTGACACCGGAGAGCCATGAACGACCGTGATAGATTCTTTCGTGTTTCGACGAAAATATGAATGGGGTGAATATATGAGTCGCGGTCTCGTACACCACGCGACATGCAGACGGCGAGCGCGGCGACGCGGCTGCTGTGTGTGGGCGACGGCGACGGAGCGGCGGCCGTCCGGGCGCTCGGTGGGCCGGAGCGAGTCGGCGACAGTCGGTTCG
>JAHENP010000357.1 GCA_018609965.1 Haloferacaceae archaeon | reverse complement strand
CCCGATCTCGGCGGTGTCGCCGACGTGTGTTCCGGCACAGGCAGTCCGGTCGAACGGGTCTTCGGGGTCGCCGATCTCGACGATCCGCAGCTCCGAGATGGAGTCGGGCAACAGGTCGATCCGAGTGCGTTCCGTGTCCAGTTCCGTCTCTGCGCGGTCGCGTGCCATCGTGTAGTGACGGACACCCAACCCGGCATCGACGAGTCCGTTCAGGGAGGCCTCCAGATCGGCCAGTTCCGTCTCGGAGAACCGGTCGTACGAACAGTCCAAGCGGGCGCGGTCGGCGTACAGCTGGTTGCCGACAGTGGGGGCGTCGAACCCCGACAGCAGGACCGCAGACAGGAGGTGTTGTGCGGTGTGGTAGCGGCTGTGGGCACGACGCCGTTCCCAGTCGGTCTCACCGGTGACGATTGTTCCGGCCGCTGGCGGTTCACCGTCGAGGGTGTGGTACACCGTATCCTTCTTCTGGACATCGACGACGGGCACCGACTCGCCGCCGACGACGAGTCGACCGGTGTCGTGTGGCTGGCCACCGCCGGTCGGGTAGAAGTGGGTCGCGTCGAGCACCACGCGTTCGTCGAGAGCGCGTTCGACAGTCGCCTCGAACGACCGGACGGTGCTGTCCGCGAGATAGCGTCGGTCTGTCACGGCCGGGAGTACGACGGCGGCACACAAATCCGTTTGCCGGGCGTGGGCTCGGTGTGTGGTCGTTCCGTCGCCGCGCCGCCGTCTCTCCCGACAGTCGAACGCCGGCAGAACGACCGCGAGACGGGTGGAGACCGGAGTTGCGAAGCTTATAAGGACGCATCCCGCCTGGTGTCAGACAATGAGAAGCGACTACGTCTCTCCACACACACGCCGGAGGTGTCTCCCGTGGGTGTCGAGATAAGGGAGTCTGCGGTGTCGGCCGAGGAGTTCGCCGACATGGAACGGTTCGTCAGGGAGTATCTGGTCGCGTCCGTCGAGAGCGAGGACGACGGCGGGCGGATGCGGTGGTACCCGTGGCACTCCGCGGAGTACCGGTTCAACCACATCCGCAACGTCGTCGAGATTGCCGAACGGATCGCCCGCGAGGAGGGGGCCGACGTGGACGTGGTCCGTGTGGCGGCGTTGTTCCACGACGTGGCGAAGTTAGAGGCCGACCAGGATGTCCACGCCGAGGAGGGTGCTCGTGTCGCCCGGGAGTTCCTAGAGAGCCGCGGGGAGTACGCCCCGTCGTTCGTCCAGGCGGTCGTCACCGCCGTCAAGGACCACTCCTACCAGGGGTCGGTGACGGATCTCTCCTTGGAGACACAGTGTCTCGTCGAGGCGGACCTGTTGGACAAGGTCGGCGCCAACGGCACCGCACTGATGCTGTTGCGGATGGGGTACGAGTCCCGGACCCACATGGACGCCGCGACGATGGTCGAACGGGTGTACCAGCGCGGGAAACAACACGCCGCCCGCGTCGAGTCTGACACCGGGACGGACATCGCCCACCGCCGACTCAAACGGGTGCGGTGGTTCCGCGACTGGCTGGAGTCTGAGGTGACCGCGATGGCGGCCGAGGAGACGGAGGTGGAGACCCGGTAGGCTGGGAAAACCAGTACCATTTCAGCCGGGCCGACCCACGGGCGGGTATGACAGACAAGTCGCGGTGGATCAAGCTCCCGCGGAGCGTCCTCGTCGGCCACGGGATGCTCGACGAGGTCGGCGACGCGGTCGGCGAACTCGGGCTGCGAGGTGAGGCGTTGCTCGTCACGAGCCCGACGCCGGAGTCGTTGGCGGGCGACCGACTTCGCGCTCAGTTCGACGCGGTGACGACGGTCGTCGTCGAGACGGCCGGCTACGACGCCATCGAACGGGTGACGGCGACCGCCCGCGAGGTTGACCCCGCCTACCTGGTCGCGTTAGGCGGCGGGAAGGCAATCGACGTGGCGAAGATGGCCGCCGAGGAGATCGGTCGTGGGTTCGTCTCCGTCCCGACGGCCGCAAGCCACGACGGGATCGTTTCCGGCCGGTCGTCGATCCCAGAGGGAGACACGCGCCACTCCGTCGCCGCCGACCCGCCGTTGGCGGTCGTCGCCGACACGGAATTGATGGCACAGGCACCGTGGCGGCTCACCACCGCCGGCTCCGCGGACATCATCTCCAACTACACCGCGGTGAAAGACTGGCGGCTGGCCCACCGGCTGAAGGGCGCCCGCTACAGCGAGTACGCCGGCGCGCTCTCGGAGATGACCGCCGAGATGCTGGTCGGCAACGCCGAGTCGATCAAGGAGGGGCTCGTCGAGTCGGCGTGGCTCGTCTCGAAGGCGTTGGTCTCCTCTGGTGTGGCGATGTCGATTGCCGGCTCCTCCCGACCGGCCTCCGGGGCAGAACATCTCTTCTCACACCAGCTCGACCGGATCGCACCGGAGTCGGCGCTCCACGGCCACCAGGTCGGCGTCGGTGCGATCATGACGGAGTATCTCCACACCGGCGAAGACGGCGGCTGGCGGCTGATCCGGGACGCGCTCGACGAGATCGGCGCGCCGACGACTGCCGCCGAACTCGGCGTCCCCAGGGACGTGATCTGTGAGGCGTTGGCGACCGCACACGAGATTCGTGACCGGTACACGATCCTCGGCGACGGGATGCAACGGGACGCCGTCAGAGAGGTTGCCAGCTACACGGGCGTGATCTGACCCCAACCGCTCACTCCCCGTTGTCTCGGCGGAGCCGCCCGATCCGGCCGTCGAGTGAGGGGTGTCGCGACAGCCGGCCGCCGTCGGCGACGTGGCCAGCGGCGGCGAGGTGACCGAGCGCGTTCGCGAGCGTCTCCCCGCCGGTTCGCGTCCGAGCGAAGCCGTCCGCGTCGAACTCCGTCCACCGGGCCGCGACGACCGAGAGCGCGACCGTCGGGACGAGCAACGCGACCCCGACCAGAAACGGCGCCTGCGGCACGACCTGTGTCCCGGTGACCCACGCCGCCGCGAAGGCGGTCGGCACACCCAGTCGGAGGGGGACGTGTCGCCGCGCGAGGTGGCCGTACTCGTGACAGGCGACGGCCGCGACCTCCGTGTCGTCGAGTTCCGCACACAACGCCGTGGTGACGAACACACGACCGACCCGCGGCGAGAGCCCCGCCGCGAACGCGCCGACCGCGTCGCCGGCCGCCAGCAACCGAACCCGGTCTGGCGGCACTCCGGCGGCGGCCAACCGGCGACGCTGTGTAGCTGTCGGCGCCCGCGTCCGGTGGGTGTAGCTGACGACCAACGGCGCGGTCGCCGCGGCCGCGACGCCGCAGACGACGACCAGCCACAGCTCCCACCAAGTCGTGAGGAGGGCGGCCGCCGCCGTCAGCGTTGGCTGTGACACGAACACCGGTAGGGGTGACCCCCGTGTAGGCCTTTTGCCGGCGGAGGCCACTACCCGGTCGGTGCCAGTCACTCCGGCGTCGTGATCGGGAACGAGCCGACGGCGTCGTACCGCAACGACTCGGGGTGTTCGTCCACCCACCGCGCGGTGTCGATCTCCGACTCCCGCGGGTCTCGCGGCGCGCGGTCGTCTCCAGTCGCTCACCCGGCTCCTGTTTCCCGGCCGGCTCCGACCAGCCGTCCGCGTCGTGTTCGCTGACGAGCAACGCCTGCGGCGTCCCGTCGACGACCTGCCGCACCCGTGCCGCCGACGGTCCCGGCCGCGGCGCGCTCCCACGTCTGCTCGTACGTTTCGTGGTCGATCCGCCACTCCGTCGTCCGGGTCAGAACGGTCTCGTAGTCGGCTTCGAGACGTGCGAGTGTCTCCTCGACCGCTGTGCGGTGGTTGTCTGTCACGGAGGCGTGTGTGGCGGCGACTGACTAATCGGTTCGTGTGACTGCACTTTCGACAGAGTTACTAATATAGACGACCACGAGCGAGTGGGAACGGGAGACAGTAAGCTAACCCACCGCTAAATGGGTGGGCTTTCAGCGTGGACTCCCGTTCTAGCCGACTCGTTGTCGGCAGGCGAATATTCGCCGTTCACGTTCAGCGTCCCGCTGTCTGCTCACGGGCGCGAAGCGCCCGTTCGCATGGTACGCGGGGCCGACGGCCCCGCGCTATTCAAGCGCACGCCTACGGGTGCGCCTCCGTCGCTCTCGGTTTGAGTGCCACGGAGATACCGTAAT
>JAHENP010000356.1 GCA_018609965.1 Haloferacaceae archaeon | reverse complement strand
TGGAGTCGAGCGGCAACGCACTCGCCCGTGTCGTTCGCGACCACTGCGAGCCAGGCGCGCGGGTCCGGATGGTGTGTGGCCGCGGCAACAACGCCGGCGACGCGTTCGTCGCCGCGCGGTTTCTCGCCGACTACGACGTGCATGTCGACCTGCTCGGCCGGCCGGCGACGATCCGCACGGAGATCGCCCGTGACAACTGGGACGCGCTCGACGCGACCGACGCAGAGACGCGGGTCATCCGCGACAGCGCAACGCTCGATCTCGGCGGCGACGACGCGAATCTGTTCGTCGACGCGATGGTCGGGACGGGTGTGAGCGGTGCGCTCCGGGAGCCGGCCGCGACCGCCGCGCGGGCGCTTTCCGCCGCGGACGCGCCGATCGTCGCCGTCGACGTTCCCTCCGGTGTCGACGCGGACACGGGAACGACGACCGCCGACGGGGTGTACTCCGAGGGGGTCGTCCGAGACAATCAGGACGCAGTCGCCACGGGCGACCTCGCGGCCGCGCAGTCGGCGTTCGTCGTCGCGGGAACGGTGGTGACGTTCCACGACACCAAACCCGGGCTCGCCGAACTCGCGGAGCGTGGCGCGTTCGAGCTAACCGTCGCCGACATCGGGATGCCGGCGGCGGCAGAACGGCACGTCGGCCCCGGCGACCTCCGGCCGCTCGGGCGCCGCGCTGACAGCCACAAGGGGGACCACGGCGCGGTGTTGGTCGTTGGCGGCGGTCCATACACCGGCGCGCCGGCACTTGCGGGGCGGGCGGCGATCCGGGCCGGGGCGGATCTCGTCCGGCTCGCCGTCCCCGAGTCGGTCGCCGCGACCGTCGAGGGGTTCGACGAGTCGCTGATCGTCCGGCCGCTCGACGGTGACCGAGTCGACCCGGACCACCTCTCGCGACTCCGAGCGCTGGCCGCCGAGGCCGACACGGTCGTGGTCGGGCCCGGAATTGGGGACGACGAGGCGACGCTGGCGGCAGTCGAGTCGTTGCTCGCGGAGTACGACGGGACGGCCGTCGTCGACGCCGAGGCGTTGTCGGCAGTCCCCGTGGAGACGGACGCGCGACTGCTCTGCACACCACACCGCGGGGAGTTCGCCGCGATGGGTGGTGACCCCAGCGGAGACGCCGAGACGCGCGCCGAACGGGTTGCGGCGTTCGCCCGCGAGGCGGGCCCCGAGACGACACTGTTGGTGAAGGGGCCGACGGACGTGATCTCCGACGGGGAGACCACCCGCCTCTCTCGGACGGGCAACCCCGGGATGACCGTCGGTGGGACGGGTGACGTGCTCGCGGGCGTGACGGGTGGGTTGGCGGCTAGACTCCCGCCGACCCGTGCCGCCGCCGTCGCGGCGTGGGCGACCGGCCGTGCGGGTGACGCCGCGGCCGACCGGCACGGCGACGGACTCGCGGCGACGGATCTGTTGGCGACGCTGCCGGACGCACTGCGGGACACGGAGGGGGACGCGTGAGCGACGACAGCGAGTCCGACGAGGGCGACACAGCCGACAGCGAGGCGTCACCCGCGGGGTTGACCCACACCGAAGACGGCGACGCCCAGATGGTCGACGTGACCGGGAAACCCGACAGTCGGCGACGCGCGGTCGCACGCGGCGAGATCCGGCTCCGCGAGTCGACAGTCGCGGCGGTGCGGGCCAACGAGATCGAGAAAGGTGACGTGTTGACGACCGCCCGGATCGCCGCGGTCCGGGCGGTCAAACACACCTGGGAGACGATCCCGTTGTGTCACCAGATCCCGATTGGCGACATCGACACCGAGTTCGACCTCCGGGACGACCGGATCGTCATGCGGGTCGCGGTGGCGACGACCGGCCAGACGGGGTGTGAGATGGAGGCGATCCAGGGGGTGACGACCGGGCTGGCGACGGTGCTGGATATGGTGAAGGCCGCAGAGAAGGACGACGACGGGCAGTACCCGGGGTTGGAGATCGGCGGGGTTGAGATCGTCGGGAAGGAGAAACGCCCCGTCTGAGGCGGGACGGTCGTGGTGGCGAACGCTCCGACGGGGCGGACGCAGTGGGCGACAGTTTATATCGGAGGCGGCGGTACGCCGGCGTATGATCTCACTCGACGAGGCCGTCACCGCACGACTGGAGTCCCACGGCGCGCGGTTCGAGGTGCTAATCGACCCGGACGCGGCGTTGTCGATCCAACGCGAGGAGTTCGACGGGGAGTTGGAGGACGTGATCGCCGCCGAGGACGTGTTCGAGAACGCCTCCCGCGGGGACCGCCCTGCCGAGTCCGACCTGGAAGACGTGTTCGGGACGACCGAACCGTTGGAGATCGTCCCGCAGGTGGTCGAGGACGGGGAGATCCAGATCACCGCTGAGCAACGCCGGGAGATGCAGGAACAGAAACACAACCAGCTCGTCACGACGATCACACGCAACGCGGTGAACCCGCAGATGGACGACGCCCCACACCCACCCGAGCGGATCGAGCGGGCGCTCGAAGAGGGTGGGTTCACCGTCGACCCGATGGAGCCGGTGGAGAGTCAGGTCGACGAGGCGTTGGACGTGTTGCGGCCGATCATCCCGATCCGGTTCGACGAGGTGACGATGGCCTGCCAGCTGCCGCCGGAGTACGCCGGCAGCGGCCAGGCGAAGATCCGGGAGTTCGGCGATCTCGAACGCGAGGAGTGGCAGTCCGACGGTTCCTGGGTCGGTGTGGTGCGGTTCCCCGCCGGGCTCCAGAACGAGTTCTACGACCTGGTGAACGAGGTGTCCAGCGGCGAAGCCGAGACACGCGTCGTGAAAGACGAAGACGAGATCAGCACCCGCTGACCACTATCCTTTCCGGAAGCCGACCATGAAACCGCCGGTGAAGCCGGCGGAGACGGACAGCGTCGAGAGCACCGTGTTCAGATACGGCACACTTTCCGCGGTGGCGGCGCCACCGTTGCCGGCCAACCCCTCGGCGAACCCGCCGAACTTCTCCCAGTTGACCGTGATGAATCCGCGCGACTCGAGGAACTTGAACAACGCCAGCTCCATCCCGACCAACACGGCGATGAGCTTAGCGATCTTCTTGGCGGCGAAGCCGGTGATCCCACCGATCGCGGCGCCTGTCCCCACCTCCAACCCCAGTTGCTGTGGATCGAGCGCGAACTGGAGGAGTGATCCATCGACCATACCCTGTCTCTACGGGCGCCTCTTAAGGAGTTTGTGGGTGGAGACACCGGCCGAGTGATCCGCCGGCGGCGACAACACGACGGCCGCTTGGGCGACGCAGTCAGCGGCCTCGTGAGCGGCTCGGCTGCTCTCGTTGCCGACTCAGTTTAGAACCTTCTGTGCGACATTCGCGAGTTCGTTACTGTCGGCTTTCGCCAGCGGGCCCTCCGAGAATTTCAGACGGAGCCGCGGGCGACCGACGTCGATCGGCACCTTCTCGGTGTCGATGATGCCCATGTCCTCCAGACGGGTCTTCGTCCGGGAGAACGTCGCCTTGCTGGCGATCCCGATGTCTTCACCCCACTTCGAGATGTCGTACAACAACGCCTCGTTCTTGGCGGCGACGAGCAACGAGATCGTCACCTCGTCTAATCCGTCGCCGTTGCCGCGGGCGGCCTCCAACGACGCCAACACCGTTTCGAAGTCACCACGCGCGTCCGGACCGATTGCGTCGTCCATCGTCGAACGCACCCGGGTGATTCCCGGCGTGCGGAGGTCGAACGCGTCTGCCTCGTCGAACCGCTTCTGGAACGTTTCGTAGGCGTCCGTGAGGAACCCGTCGTCGTCTGCGGCCAGCCCGACCACCGACTGCGAGGCCGGTACGAGCGCGTACAGGTCTGTCTCGCCGACGAACAGAGTGTTCTCGACGACACCCTCCAACACGCGCAGTGTCAGCACCTCCCCCTCGACGAGGTCGGCAGCGTCAGACGCCACCAGGAAGTCGTCCCGGACGTCTTTCAGCACTGCCTCACGCGCCAACACGTCGATTGCCGGTAGTTCGTCGTCCGTCTCCACGCCGTAGTCGACCAGCGCGCGAAACGCCTCGATCGACGGGTCGACGAGCAACACGTCGCCGTCAATCGCCCCCAGCAGGGCCGTGATCGCACCGCGTCTGTCGTCACCGCGTAAATTCGGTGTCATGTTTGCAAATTGGTCTAAGGAGCCTTAAGAATTTAATACTATCGGTAGTTCGTAGCATTTGGGTTGAACCTGATAATAGTTCGCTAATTTATACCTTGGAAATTTTTCTCAGGTAGTGAGCTACACGGTAGGGTTCACAACCGCCGTCAGCGACTCTCCTGGTGGTTTCAACGGTGCGGTAGCGCGGAGTCCCCGTCCTCAAGGAGCAACGCAGCGAAGCGAGTAGCGCAGTAGGGCGGGGAGGAGCGCGTCACGTACACACTAACTAAACAGCACGTTTATATAACCGTAGCTATTCTTTGAACGTGTGGCGGACGACGACTACCTGAGACGCACTGCGATAACGCGCCTCTCCGTGTCCCCAGAGCAGGCCGACCTGCTCGAAGACACGATTGACGAGTGGCGCACAGGCGCAAACATCGCCACGGACATCGGCTGGGAACACTACGAAACTCGAAAGCGAAAACTCCAGTCGCTCGCCTACGACGATGTTCGTTCTCAAACCCGTCTCGGGAGCCAACACGCCATCCTCGCGTGCTTCCAAGCCGCACAAGCCCTGAAAGGCGTCGATGAACGCAAACAACAGGGTCGAAACCACTCGAAACCCGAATTCACCGCACCGACGGTGAAATATGACGGCAACTCGATGACCCTGTTCGATGACGATACCGTCTCACTCGCCACTACCGACAGTCGAGTACGGTGCGAGTTGGTACTGCCCGAGGATGAAGACGGCTACCAGTACCAGTACCTTGACAGCGACGAGTGGACGGTGGCGGAATCGACACTGACAGCCCGTGATGGTGACTATTACCTGCATCTCGGCTTCCGTAAGCCGAAGCCCGATGCCGACGAGTCTCCCGCCGAGGACAGGACAGTTCTCGGGGTTGACCTCGGCATCGAAAACCTCGCCGTCACCTCAACTGCTCACTTCGAGTCGGGTCAAGAACTCTTACACGAACACCGCGAGTTCGAACGTGTCCGTGGCGGCCTCCAAGAAACGGGTACTGAGTCCGCACATCGCACGCTCGTCCAGCGAGGCAGTCGTGAAGAACGCTATAACCGTGACTACTTGCACGGAGTGTCGAATCGGTTGCTTGCAGAAGCAGTCGCCTACGACTGCACGCACATCGCATTCGAGGACTTGACGCATATCCGTGACGCGATGCCGAGCAAGCGTAAGTTCCACCAGTGGGCGCACGCCCAACTCGTCCGGTACGTTGAGTACAAGGCTGAGGAACTTGGTATCAAGGTCGTGTACGTTGACCCGGAGAATACGTCGAAGCGGTGTTGTGACTGCGGGCATACGAGCAATGGCAACCGCACAGAACGCGATTTCTTCGAGTGTGAGAAGTGTGGTGCGACGGCGAATGCGGATTATAATGCGGCGAAGAACGTGGGCTGGCGGGTTGTCCGTCGTGGGCTACATGACTCACGGCGGACGGGCGACAGTCAACTTGCCCTGAAGTCGGGGACTGTGAAGCCGAATCGAGGATTCGTCTCGTACTCTGCTACAGAGTCAGAAGCGGAGTCCACCGACAAGCCCCACCCTCAACGAGCGAACCCGTCAGGGTGAGCGAAGTAGGGTGGGGTAGTTGACTACGGTTCACCGGTGCCGGTCAGTGTTGCCCAGGAGGGACAGTTCAGGCACGTCGGGCCGTATTCACCGTGCGTGTCTGCGAGTGTCGAGTCACGTCGCACGGTGTTGGCGGTCGTCGCCGGCGGGAACTTCACACAGCTGGGGGCGCGGTTCCTCCTGAGTCCGGTTGTCCCGTTCGTCATCGCCGACTTGGACGCCAGCGAGTCGACGGTCGGGTTGGCGCTCACGCTGATGTGGGCGACCTACGCGTTGTTCCAGTTCCCCAGCGGCGTCCTCGCCGACCGGTTCGGGGAGCGACGGCTCCTGTTGACCGGGCTCGCTGGGGCGGCGCTCGGCACGGGGCTGATCGCGCTTGCGCCGTCGCTCCCGGTGTACGCGTTGTTCACCGTCGTCCTCGGCGCGGGCGCGGGGTTGTTCTTCTCGCCCGCCTCCGCGCTCCTCTCACGGTTGTTCGACGAGAGCGGCGGCGCGCTGGGCGCGCTGACTGCCGGCGGTGCGCTCGCCGGCGTCGCCTACCCCGCCGTCGGCGGCTACCTCGGGGAGACGTTCGGCTGGCGGCCGGCGGTCGCGGCCGGGACGCTCGTCACCCTCCCGGTGTTGGCCGCCTCGGCCGTGTTGCTCCCACGGGTCACGCCCGCCAACCCGGAGCGGTCGCTGCGCGCGGCGGCGGATCTCGGGACGCTCCGGTCGTTGCTCGCGCGTCCCAGCGTCGCCTACACGACGCTGGTCGCGATCGCGGTCAGCTTCACATTCCAGGCGTTCTCCTCGTTGTTTCCGACGTTTCTCGTCCAACACCGCGCCGGGATCGACCCCGCCGCCGCCGGGCTGGTGTTTGGGGCTGTGTTCGGGCTCTCCTCGCTGGCCCAGCCGCTCGCGGGCCGGCTCTCTGACCGGGTCTCGCGTGATCTCGCCATTGCCGCCAGCGTGACGCTCACGATCACCGGGCTGTCGGTGTTGTTGCTCGTTCCCGGGCGGCCGGCGTTGGCCGCCGGCGCGGCGGTGTTGGGTGTCGGCATCTCCTGGCCTGGCCCGATCCAGGCCCGGTTCATGGACCAGTTCTCGGACGCGGAACGCGGCTACGGCTTCGGACTCGTCCGCACGGTCTACATGTTCTCTGCGGCTCCGGGGAGTGTCGTCGTCGGCACACTCGCCGAGCGGGCCGGCTGGGTCGTCGCGTTCGGCAGTGTCGTCGCTGTCCTGTGTGTCTGTCTGACGCTGCTGGCGGTAAACGCCGTGTTCTCGTTGGATCTGTGAGTGGCACGTGACCGTCGGCTCGTAGAACCGACCACAGCCTCCAAGCCCGAGCGGCCCCTGTCTCCTGTCGATGTCGACCACCTGCGCTGTCTGTCGGCGCGTGTTTCCGGCGGCCGTCCGCCGGGACCCGCAGGCGATTCAGGAACACCACCTCCGGCCGGAGCGACGAGAGACGAGCCCGACCGTCACGTTGTGTCGCCCCTGTCACGATCAGATCCACGCGACGTTCACCAACGAGGAACTCAGAAACGACTACGACACTGCGGCGGCGCTCCGGGACGCCGACCGCCTCGCGGAGTATCTCTCGTGGATTCGCGGCACGGAGAAGCTGGAGATCGACGTGGTCACCAGCGACCACGTCCGCGATCGCCGGTAGCCGACGGCTGATGGGGTTCTCGTCTCTCTCAGGGCGGCTCAGACAGTGAACAGCTCCGTCTCCTCGGGGACAGTGAACAACCCGAGTCGGACGCCACAGTCCAGCCAGCCGTAGCCGTAGGAGAACGACGCCAACGCGTTCACGGGGTCGTCTGCGGCCCGGAACTGTTCCCCGTCGTCGAGGTAGGCGACGGCCATCTCCCGACAGTCGCTGGCGGCGTCGTGGGCGGGCGTCCCCGGCGGCACCGCGATCTCCGCCGCTTGGAGCGCGTCCGCGAGCATCTCCCCGTAGCGGTCCGTCTTCTCGTCGAGATCAGCGGGCATACCACCCGGTTGACAGCCGTCTCTTCTGAGTGTTGTGTTCTACATAAGAAATGTTATAATACTTTTATAAAAAATGTTAAAATAAATATGGAGAAAATATATTAATCGAAATTTTGATAACTCCCGGACAACAGATATCAACTGGATGGATCAGTACAGATTCAAGTCTATTCTGTTGTCTACTGGATCGTTTTTACCTGTTGTCGGTCTAATCACGTCGAACTGGGGACCAACAGAAATTGCAACCGTGTACGTAGCTGAGATGGCAGTGCTCATCTGCTCGTACGCCGGTGTCGCGTTGTTTGCACAGTCCCCAAGCGCTGTCGACGAGCGTGACCGGATCGAACTCCCGTTACTTCCGACACCAGATGTTTCGGCTATCCCAGAACAGATCGATCTACCGAATCTACCGCCAGTTCGAACGGAGAACATCAACATCGTATCCGTCTCAGTCGTCTTCTACGCTATCATCACCTTAGGGTTGGGAGCGGCGATCTCAGGAAACTTCGAGAGCCGAACCTCCGAGAATTTGCTTGATGTTACGGATATTGCTGCGTTCCTGTCAGAAGTGCTGGCTGTGATCGACCCTGGGGTACTGACTGTGGTCGGGGTTGTCTCTCTTTCACAATTGATAGTTGTGTATCGGTGGTATATTAATCCTCCTCGTCATCAGATGCTGTCGGCGTACGTGGTCGCACAGAGGCTCAGTCGGCTCATGATCTCGTATATCATTTTTCGCAGCCTGTGGTACGGGGTCGGAAGTGTGCTCATTCTACTTGTTGAGTTAGCTATCTCAATCAGTTCGTCTCTGATTCTGATTCTTGGATTCTCTCTAATAAAAATCAGCGTCGAACGCAGACGGGTGTACGGCGAGTCAAATCCGGGGGACACAGAGCGTGGCCGATGGCTCGTTCCATGCGAGTGAACCGAGACAATCTGACACTTCCAACCTGCCAAGCGTTCAAATTGGCGCTTGACACCCACTGTTTCGTTTGATCAAAAACCTGACCAGACAAACGCCGATCTGACCAGTGAAAGGAGTTGTACCGAGAGTCTACCAGGGCTTGTCCACGCAGTATTCGCCGAACTTCATAGCGGAGCAAGGCGGAAACCCACCCCTTCAGGGGTGGGAGGAAGCCGACACGAGCGGGACACTAACCACCGTACGCCAACTGACTGACTCCCCAGCATTTATGACTGAGCAACGATACATATGAGACATGGAAGTGCGCCGGACTGTCCCAGTCACGCTCAACGTGGACAGTCAAGACGCTGCACTTCTCCGGGAAACCATCGACCAGTTCCTCTGGGCAACCCAGTACGTCACTGACCACGCGTTCAACGGCGAGTACGTCACCACCAGCAAAACCACCCTCAACGACCAAACGTACGACGATGTTCGGGAGGCTACTGACCTCCACTCGAACCACGTTCAATCAGCCCGCAACAAGGCTGCCGAAGCCTGCAAAGCTGTTGTCGAACGCTGGAAACACAACAAGAAAGCCTCGAAACCACAGTTCAGGAGTCCGCACCTCGTGTACGAGTCGCGGACGGCCACCTTCCACGACGAGTACGTGAGTCTCGCTACCGTCGACGGGCGAATCGAAGCCGACTACGTACTTCCTGAGAACCCAGACGGGACTCCACACCAGAAGTACCTCTTCAACGACAACTACGACGTTACCAGCGCGGAACTCCACCAGAAGCACGGTGAGTGGCAACTTCACGTCTGTTGCACAGTAGACGTGGAGACTGACACGCCGACCCAGGCAGCCACTGAGAACGGA
>JAHENP010000355.1 GCA_018609965.1 Haloferacaceae archaeon | reverse complement strand
GCTCGCCGTCGGCGGGTTCGTCTACTGGCGGTCCCAACAGGAGACGACAGACCGGCTGGGGTGAGCGTGTCGCTCCAGGTGGTCGTCCCGTTCGCGGCCGAGCGACCGAAGACGCGTCTGGGGGGCGTGCTCTCGGCGGCCGAACGGCGGGCGTTCGCGGACGCGATGTTGACGGACGTACTCGCGGCGGTTACGGCGGCGGGTCACGAGCCGACCGTACTCACGACGGCACCACTGGACCGGGACGTGCCACAGATCGTCGACGAGCGGCCGCTGGGTGCTGCCGTCGACGCGGTTCTGGCGGACGCGGAGCCGGACCACGACCGGCCGCTGGCGGTGGTGATGGCAGATCTGGCGCTGGCGACGCCCACGGCGATCCGGCGGTTGACGACGGTCGGCGGAGAGACGAGTGAGACGGGAGCTGCCGCAGATCTGGTGTTCGCGCCCGGGCTGGGCGGTGGGACGAACGCCGTCGTCGTCCGCGAGCCGCAGTTCCGGACGGCGTACCACGGAGCGTCCATCGCAGACCACAGACGCGTCGCGGCCGAACTGGGCGCGAGGGTGCGCGAGGTCGACTCCCGGCGGCTGGCGACCGACATCGACACACCCGACGACCTCGCAGAACTGCTGTTACACGGCGACGGTGCCGCACACGACTGGCTCGTCGACGCCGGCTTCGAACTCGACACGGACGACGGGCGCGTCGGCGTGACGAGAGAGTCAGCTACCCACCGCTGAAGCGGTGGGCTTGTCGGTGGACTCCCGTTCAAACTCCAAACTGGAGTAAACACTGGATGTGTCGCTCACGTTCAATGTCCCCGACTTCAGGGCCAGCTGACCGGTGCCCAACCCATCGGGGCGTTTGCCCGATGGTACAGCTAACAACCGCAGACCGACGTTCTTCGAGGCGTTGTAGTCACCGTCTACCCCGTACCCACACTCGCTGCACTCGAACCACCCCGTCTCCGGGTCACGGTTCGTGCTGGATTGGTGGCCACACTGCGAGCAGGTCTGCGAGGAAAAGGCTGGATTGACTGACTCGACGCGAATCCCGTACTCGCTGGCCTTGTACGCAATCTGCTCTTGCAACTCGCGGAACGCCCAGTTGTGCATCTGGCGTCTCAGCCGGTCGTCGTGGGCGTCCATCCGCTCGCGGATGTGGGTCAAGTCTTCGACGGCGATGAACGAACAGTCGTGGCGCAGGGCTTCCTCCATGATTCCGCGCGAGATGTTGTGCAGGCGGTCCAAGACGAAGCGGGTTTCTCGTCCCGACAGTCGCTCTAACGCCTGCCGAGCGGAACGAGTGCCTTTGTCTTGGAGGCTCCGTCGCACGCGAAAATAGTGGTTCTGGCCCCACAGCAGTTCACCGCCGTCGAAGAACCGTCCCGTGCTGGTCACGGCGACGTTCTTCAGGTTCAAATCTACCCCGAGAACCCGGTCGCCGTCTCGCTGTTCCACCTCTTTCCGCACGACGATGTGGAGGTAGAACGTGTCGGTGTCCGGGTCGTAGTGGAGTTCGCCCATCCGTTTCTCGTAGTCGTCGGCGTCGAGGTACGACCGCTGGTACTCACCGAGTAGGAAGTCGGCTTCGACCCGCCCGTTCACCGTCGAGAGGGTCGCGTATTCGTCCTTGATGGTCAGGGTGCGTTTGTCGTACACGACAGTTGGCTGGTCGAAGGTCGGAAGTGGCCGGCTGTTGCCGTTCTTCCAGTCCTCGACGGTGGATTTCAGCATTTCCACGGCTTTCGAGTACGACCGGACCACGAGGTTGGCGGGGAGGTCGGTTTCGTCCCGCAGGTCGTGGTATACTTTGTCGTGGATGGTGGACTTGTTGGTTATCAGGTAGCCGTCGTCGTTCTCTCCGTGGTCCACGGTGTAGTTGACGGCGGTCTGGAACTGCTGGATGGTTTGATGGAGGTCGTCGTGTCGCTCATCGGGCACGTCAAGCTTCACCCGAACCGTTCGGTCAACCTCCATCTCGCTTTCACATACGGACTGGTTTCTTATGAACATTGGGGAGTCAGTCGGTCGTATGCTGATAGACTGTCGCGGTGTGGTCGGCTTCCTCCCACCCCTAGAGGGGTGGGCTTCCGCCTTGCTCCGCTGTGAGACGGAACAGAACAGGGTCTGGACGGCACAGAGAGATCGACAAAACAGTACAGCTGCAGAGCTGTGCGGCCGTAACGCAGTCGGGCACTCCGACAGCAGACGCCAGTGCCCACCGCACTGCGACTGTCCCCGCACCGTCCGCATCCGCACCGCGACCACACCACACCACAGCCACACCTGCACCGCGACCGCACTCGCGAACCAGACCACGTGATCACCCGACGCCAGACTGTCGACCGGGAGCGCGGGGCGCGCCACGGGCGCGCGCCCCGCGGGGAGGCTGGGGGCTACCTGCGTCCCGACAGTCGACTCCCGTGTGACGTGTACCCGACACCCACGTCACAGACAATCAGCTCGGCGAGTCGACGAGGCACGGCCGGACGCTACGAGTCTCTGCGGCGACAACAGCTCGGATAGCCACTCACACGACACCAAACAGACCCGGTGTAACACCGCCGAGAACCACACGCGAATCAGTTCCGGTCAGACTCGTGTAGTTGCGGTATGAGCGCGCTATGCGGTCCGGCACAGATACAGTACTGTGCGGCTGCGGTGCGGTGCTGTACGGTGGAGATGCGGCTGCGGTGCGGTGGGCACCAGAGTCTGCAGACGCGAGCGGGCGGCGAAGCCGCCCGCGAGCGCTTTTTCATCGACGTTTTTTCCTTGGGGTGGCCGACCGCGGGGAGGCCACCCCAAGGAGTGAAAAAGGTCGGTTTACATGTAAACCCGGCAATTCTTGACAGTCGGTTGGTTGTGACACAGTCGTACATGACAGAGCACGTGACACGACGGCGAGCGTTGGCAGCGCTGGGTGCAGCGGGTGTGACGGGGCTGGCGGGCTGTTCTGGCGGCGGCGAGGGGACGGAGTCGGCGACAGAGGCGGGCACGACAACCGGATCGAGCGGCGACGCCTCAGGGACAGTCCGCGTCGGTGTGCTCCAGCCAGTGTCGGGTGATCTCCAGTACTACGGCTCACAGGCGTTGTACGGGTTCTATTCTGGACTGGCACACACGACCGACACCGACCCGATCCCGAACGCGGAGACGGGGACACAGACCGTCGAGGCCGGCGACGTGACCTACGAGCTGATCGTCCGGGACACGCAGTTCTCGGCAGACACCGCACAGACGGCCGCGACGAATCTCGTCACCAGCGACGACGTGGACATGTTGTTCGGCTGTGCCTCCTCGGGGGCGGCGCGGCGCGTGATCGACACGGTGGTCGGGCAGGCCAACGTCCCGTACATCGCCGGGCCGGCGGCGTCGGCGTCTTTGACCTCGAGTGCGGACTCCTGTAGCGAGCGGGTGTTTCGCGCCTCCGAGACGACGGCGATGGACGCCCGTTCGGGCGGGACGTACGTCGCACAGGAGACGGACGTGTCGTCGGTGTACCTGTTCGGCGCGGACTACTCGTTCGGTCGTGCGGTCGTCAACAACTACCGAGCGGTGTTGGAAGATCAGGGCGTCGAGATCGTCGGCGAGCGGTTCGTTCCCCGCGGCTACAGCGAGTGGGAGGGGTTGTTGGAGAACGCAGAGGAGGCCGGCGCAGGCGGGATCGTCGGCGGGTTCACTGTGTCGACACTGCCGAACCTCTTTACCGCGTTCCTTCAGGGCGACTACTCCTACCGGTTGTTCGGCGGGTTCGCGACACGGATCACGAACAGCGTCGTCGGGCAGATCCTCCAGAACGTGCTCGGCGATCCGCTGACACAGGAGAAACTCGACGGCGTGAAGGCCGGGCCGTTCACGACGCGGTACCACTGGAACCAGTACGACAACGAGATCAACAACGCCTTCGTCGACACGTACACCGACACCTACGGCACCGTCCCGGACCTGTTCACTTCCGGCACGTTCACCGCGGCGTCGGCGCTGACACAGGCAGTCGAGGAGAGCGGGTCGACGGCCAGCGAGGACATCACCGCCCAACTGCGCGGGATGACCGTCGCCGAGACGCCGAAAGGCGAGGACGGCTACACGTTCCAGGAGTACAACAACCAGGCACAGTCGTCGATGACGGTCGCGGGGGTCGTCCCGACGGCAGACGAGTTTGCGGACACCTGGGGTGCGTCGGTGCAGCCGAGCGAGTCGTTGGCGACCGTTGAGGGGGACCAGGCGACGATTCCCGCAGACGAGATGGACTGCTCGCTGTAGGATGCTCCGCACGCGTGGACTCACGAAGCGGTTCGGCGGGCTGACCGCGGTCGACGATGTCGACTTCCGGCTGGGGAGTGGCGAACTCTGCTCGCTCATCGGGCCGAACGGCGCCGGGAAGACGACGTTTTTCGACCTGCTGACGGGGACACTCACCCCGACCGAGGGGCGTGTTGAGGTCGCAGCCGGCGGGGAGAGTGCCGCGGCCGGTGGGAGTGTCACAAGCGAGGGGAGCGACACCACAGACGCCGAGCCCGCGACAGACGGCGGCGCCACAGTCGGCGGCGCGGGCAACGACACGACGACAGACGGCTGGGAGGACGTGACCGACGCCGCGCCACACGAGACGGCCGCAATGGGCGTCCACCGCTCGTATCAGATCACGAACGTGTTCCCGAACAGCACCGTGTTGGAGAACGTTCGCGTGGCCGCACAGGCGGCCGGGCCGGACGCGGCGACGGCGTGGCGCAACGCCGGCCAGCTCGACCGCTACCGCGAGGAAGCGGCGTCGATCCTCGCTCGTGTCGGCCTCGGCGAGCGGGCCCACGAGCCGGCGTCGGCGCTGTCACACGGCGCCAAGCGAAAACTGGAGGTGGCGGTCGCGCTCGCGGGCGACCCGGACGTGCTCTTACTCGACGAACCCAACGCCGGGGTCTCCTCAGAGAGTGTCGACGAGATCGTCACGTTGATCGAGGACGTGGCCCGGGACCACGCGGTCCTGTTGGTCGAACACAACATGGACATCGTCATGAACGTCTCTGACCGGGTGGTCGTGTTGAACCAGGGTGCCGTGATCGCCGACGGCCCGCCAGCGGCGGTTCGTGACGACGAGACCGTCCAACGGGCGTATCTCGGCGGATACGGGCAGGACGACGACAGTCCGTCCGGTGGCAACGCGCCGGGGGGTGAGGCGTCGTGACGGACGGGCAGTCGGTCGTGACGAACGGGGAGTCGGTTGTCCCGGACAGCGGCTCGGAGAGTGGCAACGAGTCGGCGACACCGAGCGGCGAGTCGGCCGTCCCGGACGGCGAGCCACTCCTGTCAGTCGACGGCGTCCACAGCTACTACGGCGACAGCCACATCCTCGAAGGCGTGGACTTAGAGGTCCACGAGGGGGAGGTGGTCGCGTTGATCGGCCGGAACGGCGTCGGGAAGACGACGACACTCCGGTCGATCCTCCAGCTC
>JAHENP010000354.1 GCA_018609965.1 Haloferacaceae archaeon | reverse complement strand
GTGCAGTTCGACGACGACTGTTCGAGCCACGAGCGGTTCCGCCGCCGCTGTCGCCTCTCTGGAGAACTCCAACGGGGCGACCTGCCGTTCGTCGACGTGTCGGATCTCGACACACTCCCGTTGGAAGTCGCGGCCGACGCAGTCGGCGGACAGCTCCTCTGTGGCGACCGCGCGGCGTTCGCGTCGGTTCGACGGACGGTCGCCGCCGAGTACGCCCAGCGACGCGAGGAACTACAGGCGCACCACCGCTCAGTCATCGACGAGATCGCCGAGACGGGACTCCGCGGCTGAGAACAGCCTGCGGTGTGTTGTTACCGTCCACGCGCGTGCCGCAACACGTCACCCTCGTAGACGACGCCACGTTCGGCGTCGAGCGTCACGAGCATCTCGTCGTCGATCCGGCCGGGGACCGGCGCGCCGGACACCATCGGAATCTCCTGTTCGCGGGCGATGATGGCGGGATAGCCCGTCATTCCCGCGCGGGCGTCGACGATGCCGGCGAGCTTTCCGGTGTCGCCGTAGAACTCCGCGTCGAACGTCGCGGGCAGGTAGGCGATCACGTCGTCCGGCACGTCGGACAGGTCACCGTCCGGCACGCGGGCCAACGGCGCACACACCCGGCCGCCGACGACGTTGCGGCCGGTGGCGACCGTCTCGGCGGCGACGTGGAGCTTCAGGGTGTTAGTGCTGTTCCCCTCCAGTTCCGTCATCATCCCCGAGAGCACGACCAACGTGTCACCGGAGTCGGCGACACCCGTCGAGAGCGCGGCGTCGACCGCGTCGTCCATCACCTCCTCGACGCTCTCGGAGTAGCCCGCCGCGACCGGCCGGACACCCCACGAGAGCGCGAGCTGGCGGCGCACCGCGTCGGAGGGTGTGGTCGCGACGACCGGCACCGCCGGCCGGAACTTCGCGGTTTTGCGGGCGGTGTAGCCGGACTCGGAGGCGGTGACGACCGCCGAGGCGTCCGTGTCGCGGGCGAGAAACCGGGCCGAGCGGGCCAACGCCTCCGTCCGGGAGTCGTCGTCGGCGACCGGGACGCGTTGTTCGCGCGTCTCCGCGTACTCGTCGCTGTCCTCCACCCGGCGGACGATCCGGTCCATCGTCTCAACCACCCGCGCCGGGTGGTCGCCGACGGCGGTCTCGCCGGACAACATCACCGCGTCCGTCCCGTCCAAGACGGCGTTGGCCACGTCTGACGCCTCCGCCCGGGTCGGGCGGCGCGCGGCCACCATCGAGTCGAGCATCTCCGTGGCCGTGATCACGGGGGTGCCCGTCTCGACACACGTCCGGATGATCCGTTTCTGGATCACCGGCACCTCCTCTAAGGGACACTCCACGCCTAAATCGCCACGCGCGACCATCACGCCGTAGGCGGCGTCGACGATCCCGTCTAAGTTCTCGACGGCACCCCGGCGTTCGATCTTGGCGACCAACGGCACGTCACCCGCGCCGTGTGCCTCCATCGCGTCCTGGACGGCGTACACGTCGTCGGCGTCCCGGACAAACGAGGCGGCGACGAAGTCCACGTCCGCCTCCCCGGCGACCGCCAACTCCGCCTCGTCGGCCGCTGTGACGGGGTTGAGCCCGAGATCCACGCCCGGGAGGTTCACCCCCTTCCGGGAGTCGAGCGGCCCGCCGGAGTCGACCCGCGCGTAGACGGTGTCGCCGTCGACGCTCGTGACGGTCGTTTCGATCCGGCCGTCGTCCAACAGGAGCCTGTCGCCCGGTTCGCTGGCGGCCACGGAGTACGACAGCCCGACGCGTTCGGGCGTCGCTGTCTCCCCCTCGGCGAACGCCACCTCACTCCCGGTCTCCAACTGAACCGGCTCGTCGATGTCGGCGGTGCGAACCTCCGGCCCCTGGAGATCCAACATCGCGGCCAACGGCCGTCTCGTCGCGTCGTCGACCGACCGGATCGTCTCCACGAGACGCGCGCGGTCTTCGGTCGTCCCGTGGCTGGCGTTGAGTCGCGCCACCGACATCCCCGCTGTCGCCAACTCCCGAATCGTCTCCTGGTCGTCGGAGGCTGGCCCCAGCGTACACACGATCTTCGCTCGTCGCATTGTCCGGGGGGTTGTCCGGACGACTGATAAATCTGCCAGTACAGAGTCGGTTCCGAGTGAACGACTCACACGTCGCTGCCGACAGTCGGGCTGTCTTCACCGACGGCCGGATCGTCGGGCTGTCGTCGCCAAAGTGTCGGTCGTTGTTCTGTCGGTCCCTCTCTGTCCTATCGCTGTCCCCCTGTTCTGTCGCTCGATGCGCCACCGCAAGGAGCGACGCCATTTATGCCACTACCGTTCGTGGTGTGGGTATGATCCGCGTCGACGGGCTGCGGAAGGTGTACGACGGGTTCGTCGCCGTCCACGACAGCAGCTTCGAGGTGGAGCCGGGGGAGATCTTCGGGGTCGTTGGCCCCAACGGCGCCGGGAAGACGACGACACTCAAGAGCGTCGCCGGGCTGTTGGAGCCGACGGCCGGGGAGGTGCGGCTCGCGGGCGACCCCGCGGACGATCCGGCGACGCGGTCGAAGCTCGGGTTCCTCCCGGAGGAGTCGCCGTTGTACGAGGACATGACGGCGTTGTCGTACCTCCGATTCTTCGCCGACCTGTACGACGTGCCCCGAGACGTGGCCGACGAACGCATCGCGGAGGCGTTGGACGAACTGGAACTGGACCACCGCGAACGCCGGCTGGGCGACGTGTCGAAGGGGATGAAACGGAAGGTCGCCATCGCCCGCTCGTTGGTGAACGATCCGGAGGTGCTCGTCTACGACGAGCCCGCCTCCGGGCTCGACCCACTCACCACCAACTACGTGTTGGAGTTCACCCGCGAACTCGCCGACCGTGGCAAGACCGTTCTGTTCTCGGCACACAACCTGTACCACGTCGAGTCGATCTGTGACCGCGTCGTGATCATGAACGAGGGCCGGATCGTCGCCCGCGGCACCATCGAGGAGATCCGGGAGACGTACGGCGACACCACCTACCGGGTGTTCACCACCCAAGCGACGAGCGAGACGGAGCCGTCCGGGGAGCGCCACGTCGCAGAACTGCCGGACATGGCGGCTGTCGACGACCTCCGCGAGCGAGTGGAGGCCGCCGGCGGACGTGTGGTCGACATCCGGACGGAAGAGCCCTCGTTGGAGGAGATCTTCCTCGACGTTGCGGGCCAGCCGATGCCCGGAAGTCGGCGTGTCGAACCCGGAGACCGGGACGCGACGGTGCCCGACTCGTCGCGTGACGCGGGGAGCGTAGGGAGCGACGGCGAGAGTGCCGCGGCCGGGGACGACTCGGAGCCGACAGCCGACGAGTCGCCGGCGGAGACTGACGACGGCGACGAGGAGCGACTCGGGACGCCGCCGGGCGAGCAGGACTGACGACAGCCGCGAGGCGTCGTCGGTGTGTCGAGGGGATCACACGACCGGGTGTGCTTTTACCGCTGGCGACCCGTACACCCGTGTATGAACAACGACGAGTACGAAGTAGCGGTCGTGGGCGGCGGCCCGGCCGGACTGACGACGGCGTTGTACGCGACCCGACTGGGCCACGAGACGGTCGTGGTGAACCGCGGCGGGGGACGGGCGGCAATGATGACGGACACACACAACGTCATCGGCGTCACCGAGGAGGTCAGCGGGATGGAGTTTCTCCAGACCGCTCGCGAACAGGTGGAGAGCTACGGCGCCGACTACCGCCGCGGGTTCGTCTCGCAGATCGAACAGACGGGCGCAGACGCCGGCGACGACGAGCCGCGGTTCCAACTGACCGCCAACGACGACACCGTCGGCGCGGACCACGTCGTGCTCGCGACGGGGTTCTCTGACGAACAACCCGACCCACCGCTCCCCCGAACGGGGAAGGGGCTCCACTGGTGTCTCCACTGTGACGCGTACATGTTCGTCGACGAGCCGGTGTGGGTGATGGGCACCGGCGAGGCGGCCGCCCACGTCGCGATGATCATGCTCAACTTCACGGACGATGTGGACCTGCTGACCCGCGGCGACGAGCCGGCGTGGAGCGACGACACCCAACAGATGCTCGAGAACCACCCGGTCGAGGTGGTCGACGAGGAACTCGCCGGGATGGAGAAAGACGACGACGGCTGGCTCCGCGCCTACGAGTTCGAAGACGGCAGTCGCCGGGAGTACCGCGGCGGGTTCCCGATGTACGGCTCCGACCACAACGCGGATCTGGCCGAGCAGTTGGGCGTCGAGCGCAACGACGACGGAACGATCGCGGTCGACGACCACGGCGAGACCAGCGTCGAGGGTGTCCGTGCGGTCGGCGACATCGTCCCCGGCCACAACCAGATCCCGGTCGCGATGGGCCAGGGCGCGAAGGCCGGCATCGGTATCCACTACGAGGCCCGCGCGTTCCCACGGTCGACCGACGAGATCGACGCGGAGGGACCGGTGACGGACGAGGAGGTACCGGCGATCTCCGCGGAGCTGTTGGAGACGGCGATCACTCACGAGGGCCACGCCGGCGGCCCACGCGTCGAGGAAGAGGAGGAAGTGGAAGCGCCCGCAGACGACTGACTGTCTCGTCGCCGTCGGGGCCGTATCTCACCCGAGACGAGTGAGGCGTAGTCTGCTCCCAGTCCTCCCCGGTTCGAGCGCACACCCACGGGTGCACCTCCGTCGCTCTCGGTTTGAGCACCACGAGGATACCGTACTGTTGCCCAGGAACGTCTCCTGCGTGTCGTCTGGGCGCGTCCCCGGCGCTTGCCGGTTGTTCAGTCTGTGACCACGGACGGGCTACAGTCGATCGAGCGCGTCGCCCACATCGAACGCCTCGGTCGTCGCCTCCCCGTCCGCGTCGGTCGCGCCGTCGGTGGGTGTGTCGTCACCTGTGGCGCTCGTCTTCTCGTCTCCGTCGTCGTTCGCGTCCTCACCCGCCGGCGTGCGGTCGACGACCCGGACGTGTTCGTGGTCGATCACGTCCGCCGTCACCGTCGCGTCGTAGCGGTGACGGTCACTCGCAACCGCTCCCTCCGGGTCGGGGTCGACCCGGTCGACCCCGTCGAGGTGTGCCTCCAATCCGGCGGCGATCACCGCGAAGTGGGTCCAGCCGTCCGGCAACACCCGCGGCAGTTCCGCCACCTCGAACGCCCAGGAGTCGACCGCCAGCGTCACTCGGCGTCCGCCACCGCCCGCCCGGTCTGGGTCCGTCTCGGTCACGTTCGTTCCTGTGGCGCCGAACGTATCCGACTCACGGTCTCGCGAGAACCGAAAGACACAGGTTTGTTTAGGTGAGCCTAAATCTCGTGAGCAACGATCCACCAGTTTTGACGGCAGTCGACGCCGCCCGGGAACGCGTCGCGGCCGAACAGGACCGGACGACGGCGAAACGCGAGGCAGTCGACGAGTTTCGCGAACGCGTCCGCGAGATCGACCCGGAGCCGTTGGGTGGTGGCGGGAACGGGGCTCTCGGTGGCGGGCGGACCAACACCGTCGCCACCGGGGGGACACGGAGCCAGGCCGGCAGTGTCGGCGGTGGCTGTCGGGCCGTCCGGCGTGCGTTCACCGACTGTCTCGGCGACGTGGCCGGCGACGCAGACGACTCTCCGGACACCGTCCACGAGGCGATCGCGGCGGAGTTCTCCGAGGAGGTCGCCGTCGCGTTGGCGACGGCCGACGGCGGCGGGCGGCTCACACCGACGCTCCGGTCGGGTGTACTCGACGAGACGCGGCGGCGACGAGCGGAGCTGTCCGTGATGACCAGCGCACTCGAACGCGAGGCCGGGAGTCTCGCGGCCGCGGCAGAACTCCTCGGAGAGACCACGGAGTGGTTGGACGAACACAATCCGACGCCGTTGTCCGCGTTGTCGTTCGACGATCTCGCGGCGCGACACCGGCGGCTCGCGGACCACCGCGACCGACTGGACCGAGCCGCGGCCGCCCGGCAGTCGTTCCTCCGGGAGGCGACCGGCGAGGCCGCCCGCGTCGGGATCAGACACGCGGATCTGGTCGCGTACCTCCACGAGACGGCCGATACCGGACACCCGGTGTTGGCCACACTCGCCCGGCTCGGCGAGCTGTGTGAGACGGCCCAACAAACGGTGCGCACACACCTCGTCTGCCGGGCGTAGTCGAAGCTGTGGTGACGAGGATCACGAGAGTGTTCGACGACAGACACAGATAGTGTAGTTAGTGGTGGAAAAACCGGATCAACGGTCGGGGATCGTCAGTTGTGGTGGCCGCGTCGTCGGTGTCGGCTGCGGCGGTCGTGTCGCCGCCCACACTGTCACCGATCTCGTCAAGGATCGGCTCGAAACAGACGCGGTCGAACCGTTCGTTCTCGGCGAGTGCGATCATCAGCCCGCCGGTGTGGTCCGAGACCGCGTCGTACGGCTCGCCACACACCGAACACCGGGGTGGGGGGTCCTCAGGGTGGCGGTTCCTCCCGGTCGCGGCCGGCGGGAGCCCCTCTTCGTGTGGGTCAGTGCCTGTCACGCCGCGGTAATCCGGCCGCGAACTACAAGAGCGTCGCGGCTCGGGACAGGCAGGTCAGAGCAGACATTTGAACCTTTCCCCGGTTCACCGGGTCCGAACCGAACGTGGCCCCTTTATACTCCACAACGAGGGATAGGTAGTCGAGAGATGCAACGCAGTCTCGCTCCGTTCGTGACGCTCGTACTGGTAGTGTCGGCAGTGTCGGTCGGCGCCGCGCCGGCGGCGGCCGACGGACTCGTCTCTGTTTCGACGACGATCGAACCGTCACAACCGATTCCCGAAGAGGAGTTCACGATACAGACGACGGTCAGTTCCTCGGCAGACAGTTCCAGCGACTACCGGCTCGTCGAAGCCGAGGTGCGACGTGGCCCGGGTGGGAACGCCGACCTCGTCTCCGAGGAAGGGTTCAGGACGGTCGTCGCACCCGGTGAGACGAAGACCGTCGACGTAGGTGCGACACTCAACGAGTCGGGCACCCACGAGGTGTTTCTGCGGCTGGTCCTCCGTGACAACACCGGCAACCGCCGGGTGGTGGTCCAACAGGAGACCATCCAGGTGATCAAGGGCCACCCACAGGTGGACGTGTCCACGGACTCGGCGCTGCCGGGTGACGACCAGACGATGACGGTCCGGCTCTCCAACGGGCTGAGTGCGGCCGTCGACAACGTCGAGTTGACTGTCGAGGGTGAGAACGTCGACGTACGCAACCCGCGGCAGGTGACCGCCAGCGTCGGGAGCGGCGCCTCGGAGTCGTTCGAGTTCCGGACGACGCCCGCAGCAGAGACGGTCCAGCCGGTGAACGTGACAGTCCAGTACAGCTTCGAGGGGGACCGGCGGTCCGTCGACTACCGTCTCCGACCGGATTTCACGCCGACAAACGACATCGAACACCCGCAGGTCGCGGTGACTGCCGAGGCTGGTGAGGCCGGGGAGTCGCGGACCGCGACAGTGACCCTCTCAAACGGGCTCGACGAGCGCATCCGAAACGTCGAGTTGACCGCCGCCGGCGAGCAGGTCGAGTTCGACGATCCGCGCCGGGTCGCCGCGAGCATTGAGGCCGGCGTGACAGAACAGTACGAGTTCACCGTGACGCCGGCGGTCGCAGAGCGACTTCCGGTCAACGTGTCACTGTCGTACACGGTCGGTGGTGAACGGCGCGGGACGGAGTACACGCTCGAACCCAGCTTCGGGACGGCCGACGCGCCGGCAGACCGGCCACAGCTACAGGTCGATGTCGAGGACGCGGTCGCGGGCGCCAGCCGACCGGTGACTGTGACGGTCGCCAACGGGCTCAGCAACGAGGTGCGGCAGTTGGACGTGAGTGTGTCGTCACCGGACGTGACGTTCAACTCGAACGCACGGGTCCGGTCTGCGCTCCAGGCGGGTGGGACGGCGGAACTGGCGTTCACCGCGGTCGCCGAGGAGTCCGGCGTCTACCCGGTGGAGGTGACCTTCGACTACCGTGACAACGGGGTCCAACAACGCGTCACTCAGACGTTCGATGTCGAGTTCGCGCCGCCGTCGAACCCCGGACAGATCACGCTGACCGATGTCGACGCCGTCGCACAGGGGAGTTCACTCGACCTGTCGGCGACCGCGAGCAACGTCGGCTCCGAGCAGGTTGAGTCGGTTGTCGTCAGCCTGCCCGACTCCGCGGACGTGGACGGACGTGAGTACTTCGTCGGCGGGGTTGAGGCGAGCGACTTCTCCTCGTTCACCATCTCGACAACTGTCGACAGGAACGTCACGAGTGTCCCGGTGGAGGTGACATACGTCGTCGACGGCGTTCAAAAGACGGTGACGACGGAGGTACCGGTCGAACAGACTGAACTCCGGCAGGCGAGTGAGTCGTCCGGCGGGAGCAGCGTGCCGCTTATTCCCGTCGCGGTCGTCGGGGTACTCGTGATAGTGCTCGCTGTCGCGTACCGGGTTCGGGGGTGAACTCGCGTGTCGAGTGAGGAACCGACAGACAGCTCCAGCGCGGACGGAGAGCCGCCGGTGACCGACGGCGGAACCGAGTCCGACTCGGGAGTCGACGCGCCCGCTACCGGTGGGTTCGACCAGAAGGCGACCAACACGGTCGACCCGGAGATCCCCGACGACTCGATCCTCCGGGGCCGCAACGTCGTCAAGGAGTACGAGACCGGCGACCAGATCGTGCGGGCGCTGAAAGGGATCGGCTTTGGGATCGCGCCCGGCGACTTCGTCGCCGTCGTCGGCCCCTCCGGCAGCGGGAAGTCCACGTTGTTGAACCTGCTCGGGCTGTTGGACGTGCCGACGCGGGGCGAGGTCACGCTGGAGGGGACAGATGTCGCCGAGTTCGACGACGCCGAGCGGACGAGCCGCCGGAAGGAAGTGATCGGCTTCGTCTTCCAGAGCTTCTACCTGATCCCGACGCTGACCGCGGTGGAGAACGTCGAGATGCCGCGGATGCTCGACCGGACGCCCAAACAGACCCGCCAGCGCGCGACGGAACTGCTCGAACGCGTCGGGCTGGGCGACCGGCTGGACCACTACCCGGACGAACTGTCGGGCGGCCAGAAACAACGCGTCGCCATCGCGCGGTCGTTGATCAACGACCCGGAGTTGTTGTTGGCCGACGAGCCGACCGGGAACCTCGACCGCGACACCGGCGACCAGATTCTGGATCTGTTCGACGAACTCCGCGAGGAGGAGGGTGTGGCGGTCGTCACCGTCACCCACGACGACTACGTCGCGGAGGCGGCCGACCGAGTGGTCAACCTGATCGACGGGGAGCTGCGGGAGAGCGGCGACCACGCCCACCACGGTGACAGCGACGGCACACACCAGAACACCGCAGACGGCGGTGAGCCGGGTGGGTCGGTCGGGACGGACGGTGGCGGAGGTGAGACCGAGTGAGTCTGCTCCGGCGGCTCACCGCACAGGTTCCGACGGTGGTGTTGGCCCGCCGGAACGTCGCCCGGGCGAAGACCCGGTCGGTGTTGGCGGTGTTGGCAATCGTCATCGGCGTCGTCGCCATCGGTGGGATCGGTGTCGGCGGCGAGGCGTTCAAACAGGACCAGCTGTCGGCCTACGAGAACTTCGGCGGGACGGCGACGGTGTCGCCGGTGTTCTACGAGGACCAGCCGGAGCTCCGGACGTTCGACGAACAGGAGATTCAACAGATCAGTCAGGCGGCAGACAGTGCGGCAGTCGTTCCGATTCGTCGCGCGAACGGGTTGATACGTGGACCAGACGGGGACACGATCATCTTCGCGAGCGCACTGGGGATCGACGACCCCAGCCGGTTCTACGAGACGGAGGCGGGCGAGATCCCGCCGAACTTCGAGCGGGTGGCCGTCGTCGGCGCGGCGTTCGCGGAGTCGAACGGCGTGTCGGTCGGCGATCAGGTCCGTGTCGGCGGCGAGGTCGACGAGTCGTTCCGGGTGGCCGGAATCATCAGACAACAGGGGAACGGCGACCCGCTCAGCGCCGACCGGTCGGTGTTCATCCCCAACACCGTGTTCGACCGCGACGGGTACGACGAGGTCATCCTCCAGGCGAACGTCCAGGTGGCCGGCATCGAGTCGGTCTCGGAGAGCGTCCGGTCACAGATGAACCAGCGTCAAGACCGGGTGCGGGTGACGACCAGCGCGAGCCGGCAGGAACAACAGGAACAACAGTTTGAGATCATCAACCAGTTCCTGTTGGGGATCAGTGCGATCTCGTTGTTGGTCGCGGCGGTGACGATCGCAAACACGATGCTGATGTCGGCGATCGAACGGGAGGGTGAGATCGGCGTGCTCCGGGCGGTCGGCTACTCGAAGTTCGCGGTCGTCAGGCTCCTCGTCGCCGAGTCAACGCTGTTGGGTGTCGTCGGCGTCGCAATCGGTGCGCCGGTGGCGCTCGGAATCGGTGCCGTCGCCAACCAGCTGTTGGTTGGGAACCCGCTCGCGTTCACCGCCACTGGGCTGTCGTACATCGGCGTCGGCGTTGTGTTCGGCGTGTTGACCGCGCTTGTCGGTGGACTCTACCCTGCTTGGCGGGCGGCGAACAAACGACCCGTGGAGGCACTCGGATGAGCGACGACCCGACTCAAAGCGAGACGGCGACCGTCGGCGCAGCCGGTGAGACCCGCCCGGCCGTGGAGGTGGTAGTGTGAGCCTGTTGTACCGGATCGTCGGGCGGTTCCCGAGCGTGATAATCGCTCGCCGGAACATCTCGCGGGCCAAGACGCGGTCGGCACTGGCGGCGCTGGCGATCGTTATCGGCGTCGTCGCCATCGGCGCGATTGGCGGCGGCAGCGTCGCGTTCAAAGAGAGCCAGTTCGCGCTGTTGGAGGACGCGGGCGCGAACAACGTGTTCGTCCAGTCCGGCTTCGACGCACGGGCGGAGGGTGACCAGACGATCAACCGCGAGGAGCTGTTAGCGATCCAGGAGGTGAGCGGCGCAGACGAGGTTGTCGGCACCTTCGGCAGCGAGGCACAGTTCCGGGAACGACCCGGCGAGACGACGGAGGTCGGGGTGACGTACATGGAGGACCCGAGGGTGTTGTACGACATCGCCGGGGGAGAGCTTCCGACGAGCTGGCGCGACAGCGTCGTCCTCGACGCCGGGTTCGCGGCCGACTACCGGCTCACCCCGGGCGACCGAGTGGCACTCACATTCGAGGAGGAGGTCGACGGCCAGACCGTCACGACCACGGAGTCGTACCGAGTGACCGCGCTGTACGACGCGCCGGCACAAGGACCAGGCACCAGTGAGGTGATCCTCCCGGTGGCGGAGGCACCGAGCGACGACTTCAGCCAGGTCCAGATCCTCACGGAGGACGCGGAGGCCGCGTCCGCACTCGCCGACAGGCTCGACCGGGAGTTCAACGAACGAGAAGACCGGCTGTTTATCCTCGAGCTGTCGTCGATCGTCCGGTTCTTCCAGAATCTGGTCAACTCGATCAATCTGTTCTTGGTGGCGTTGGGGGCGATCTCGTTGGTCGTCGCCGGCGTCGCTATCGCCAACACGATGCTGATGGCGGTGATCAAGCGTCGCGAGGAGATCGGTGTGCTCCGGGCGGTCGGCTACCAGAAGGGCGACGTGTTGCGAGTGTTGTTGGTCGAGTCGGCGATGCTGGGCGTGATCG
>JAHENP010000353.1 GCA_018609965.1 Haloferacaceae archaeon | reverse complement strand
GACCATCTCGTAGAAGGCGATCATCGCGAACACGGAGTTGTCGTGGGCGCCAGGATACGACCCCTCGCGGTAGATCGTCGCCACCGGCTCCGTCGTCGGCTCCGACACCGCCTCGCGGTAGTCCTCGGCCGACAGCAACGATAGCCCCGCGTCCGTCTCCGCGAGCCGACCCTCCCGCTCCAGCAGTTCGAGGGCAGCGCGGTGGAGCCCGGACCACGCCTCCGGGCCGTCGGGGATCGCGCCTCTGAGCGTCGACTCCCCGACCGCGTCGTCCGCGAGGACGGACAACAGATCCGTGTACGCGCGTTCGATCTCGTGCCAGTCTGTCCCTTCGTACTCACAGCCAGCGTCGTGGAGGCTGTTCGTCGTGCGACAGCCGGGACAGGGGTAAGCGAACCGCGGCACACGCGCCGTTCGGGGCGGGGGCGTCTTAGACCGCGCGGTTCGCACACGCGCCCGGCCGTGGGGTCGTGTGCGCTCACCGTGACGCTACGGCGTCGGCTCCTCGTAGTCGACGGTCGGCACCTCGACACGGTCGAGCACACCCGCAAGCACGTCAGACTTGGCAATCTCGTTCACCTTCGCGTCCGGCGTCAACACGAGTCGGTGGGCGAGCACAGGCTGGGCGACGCGTTTCACGTCGTCGGGGGTGACGAAATCGCGGCCGGCCAACACCGCCGCGGCCCGGGTGGCCTCCAACAGCCGTTGGGTGCCACGCGGCGACACGCCGACCTCCACCCGACGGTCCGTCCGGGTGGCGTGGGTGACCCTGGCCATGTACTCGATGAGGTCGTCGTCGACTGTCACCGCCTCCGGCGCCTCCCGGACCCCGGTGACGGCCGCTCGGTCGAGCACGCTCGCGACGCTCGGGTCGCCGGTGGTCCGGCCGACCCGGCGTTGCAACAGCTCCACCTCGCCGGCCTCGTCGGGGTAGCCCATCGCGGTCTTGACGACGAACCGGTCGAGCTGTGCCTCCGGCAACGGGAAGTTCCCCTCCTGTTCGACCGGGTTCTGGGTCGCGATCATGAAGAACGGCTGTGGGAGATCGTACGTCTCCCCGTCGACTGTCACCTGTTCTTCCTCCATCGCCTCCAACAACGCCGCCTGCGTCTTTGGCGGCGCACGGTTGATCTCGTCTGCCAACACGACGTTCGCGAAGATCGGCCCCTGGGAGAACTCGAAGGTGGCCTCACCCTCGTTGTAGACGTTCGTCCCGGTCACGTCCGACGGCAACAGGTCCGGCGTGAACTGCACCCGCGAGAACGACAACCCCAGCGCGGTCGCGAACGACCGCGCCGTCAGCGTCTTCCCCGTCCCGGGTACGTCCTCGATCAGGACGTGGCCACGGGAGAGCAGGCCGAGGAGTACGTTCTCGAAGAACGTGTCCTCGGCGACGATAGCCTCCGAGAGGGCAGAGAGCACGTCCGAGCAGGCACCACTCGCGTCGGTAACGTCCATGTGCGTTCCTGTCACGGCCCGTACTTGAAGCGTCGGGGTTCGTCTCCGGCGTCGGAGGTTCACCCAGCAGTTGGTCAGTTAGAGTCTGGGTCAGGTCGGGTCGCCATTCCGTCAGTCCCCTTCCCGATTGGCGGAACCTCCACAGCGGTGTCGTCGTGTTCAACTGCAACAACCGCGAGTACTCCCGTTTCGACTTCGTGTGCGAGTGACTCCCAAATCGCGAAGTACGGCTCCAGTTCTGGGTAGTTCCCGACACGGTCGGTTAGGTAGTGGTACAAACTCCGTGTCGGGAGAACCACGATACCGACCGCAATGATACCAGCAGCGAGTCCCAGAGTGAGTCTGTTGAGCGAGCGATGGCTCGAAGAGATGTTTCCAGTTTCCCACTCGACGGCGGCGAGTTCAGATCTCCCGTCGTCAGGGACGGTCCCGAGTGCGTCGAACCACGAACTCGAGACGAAGTTGATCGGGTTGTCACAGTAGTCTGACAACCCTTCGCGAGTTTCGTCCAACCGATCGCGTTCCTGCAGAACTGTCTTGAAGTGTTTGCGTCCAGTGGACTCCCACCCATCGGTCTCATCAAGAGCAGTCTCAAACTGGTCGGTGATTGGACCGACTCCGTTTTCGTCTTCCTCCGGAAAGACGACGAACTCATCCGCGTCTGGGGGCCATTTGACGGAGTCGATTGCTTCAACAACGTCTGTGTGTACGCTGTCGAACGCGTTGTTCTCACTGTCTATCAGCTTACGTGTGCGGTCAACTCTCATCCTCGGGGTACCAGCGGAGTGTTCCAGCGATCTTCTCACTGTTCACACGGCCGTCGTCGTCAAGTTGTCTGAGTCGACGGTACGCGAGGTCACTCGAACAACCGAGTTGCTCGGCGACATCGCTCGTCGAACAAGAGTTGAGTGTCGAGACGACGCGAAGGAACTCACTGTCGGGGTATTCTTCGGTGTACCGTCCACTGAAGTCGTCTCGCTCTGGACTCATCTACGGTCGTGCGGGGAGTGTGAGAAATTATCAGTGTCGGAGTCACCTACCGTTCACTAGCTAGTGAAAGGTTTATAATCCGAACCCAGAGATAGTGGGCGTGACCGAGGGTACTTCACACATCGCGACCCAACAGCCGCACCGAGAGGGACACACAGCGTGACTGGACTACTGTTTCGGTCGGCCGGTGATGTTGTCGGGCGGCTCAGGAGACAGCAAGGGCTCTCCGACAGAGACCTGGCGGCAGATGCCGAAATGTCTGTAGAGACACTGAGGGACATCGAGTCGGGGACTCCTCCAACGGCCGACGAACTCGGGAGTCTCGGCGAATCGCTCGGTGTCTCTCCAGAAGCAGTTCGGCTTCTCGCTGGAGAGTTTCCGGAAGATATTCACGAGGGACTGCTCGCGGACCCGGAAGGTGCACTCAGTGCGCTTCGACAGGAGATTGGTGGGAGACAGAGCGGTGACGACGGAAACGGTGCCACGACAGTTGGAAGACTCGGTCGTTCACCGGAGAACGACACGGCTGTGAGCCACACACCAGTGTACGAGACAGACAGCGGAACACTGTACGATGTCGACTGTCGTGACCTTCTCCCAGAGCTTGAATCGGAGTCATTCGATCTCGTGTTCGCCGACCCCCCGTTCAACCTCGACAAAGACTACGGTGAGGGGAGCGACGACGATCGCCCGGAGGAGGCGTACCTGTCGTGGTGTACCGAGTGGATCGACGAGATCACGAGACTGCTGAAGCCAGGTGGCTCTTTTTTTCTGTACAATCTTCCGAAGTGGAATACCCATCTCGCACACTACGTCTCCAGGCGTCTCACGCTTCGTGACTGGATTGCGGTGGATATGAAGTTCGGACTACCGATTCCGAACAGACTGTACCCGTCTCACTACTCGTTGTTGTACTTCGTTCGCGGTGACAGTCCGGACACGTTCGACCCAGACAGACTTCCGATCGATACGTGCCCTCACTGCGGCGGTGAACAGAACGACTACGGCGGCTATAAGAGTGAAATGAACCCGAATGGCGTGAACCTGACCAGCGTGTGGGACGATATTCCGCCAGTCCGTCACGACAAACACCTCAACAGAGACGCCAACCAACTGTCGATCAAACTACTCCACAGAGTTATTGGGATGGCGACAGAGGAAGGCGACCGTATCCTTGATCCGTTCGGAGGAGCCGGGACGACGTACGCTGCAGCCGAGTTGATGGATCGTGAGTGGATCGGGACCGAGTTGCACGACTGCTCACCGATTGTCAGCCGACTCGAAGACGGACGTGACGACGACCGACAGCGCGTACAGGAGATCGAACGGAATCTGAACGCGTTGTTCACCGAGTCGGCACTAGAGAGACGAGTAGAGTACCGCCAGGAGTTCGGTTTTAATTTTGAGGACTACGATCTCTCTGCGAGCACAGTGCCGATCCAACAGAGTCTCGACTCGTACTGACTCTGGTCGGCACCGAACCGAAACGCACTAACAACCCTCGCACACTACGTGTAGACGAGCCGAGGTAGCCTAGCCTGGCCAAGGCGGTTGATTCGAGATCAACTGTCCACTCCGGACACAGGAGTTCAAATCTCCTCCTCGGCGCTCCTTTCATACGACGACCAGTCTCGCGAGCGGACAATCCGGGTGGCTAAGTGGTCGCGCCACCAACTGCGGCGTATGCAGTACCGCGAACTCGGAGACTCGGGCGTCGAGGTCAGCGAGGTAGCCTTCGGCGCGTGGGTCGTCGGCACGGACTGGTGGGGCGACCGCTCCGAGACGGAAGCCGTCGAGATGGTCCAGTACGCGCTCGATCAGGGGGTGTCCTTCTTCGACACCGGGGACGTGTACGGCCACGGCCGCTCGGAGGAGCTGATCGGCGAGGCGCTCGGGGAACACCGTGAGGAGGTGACCGTCGCCACCAAGGTCGGCTACGACTTCTACAACAACCCGCAGGCCGGTCACGGCGAGCTCCCGAAGGAACTCGACCCGGAGTACGTCCGTGAGGCCGTCGAGAACAGTCTCGACCGGTTGGACATGGAGTACGTCGACGTGTTGTACCTCCACAACGCGAACGTCGACGAGGTGACCGACGACGTGTTAGAGACGCTGTACGACATGCGCGAGGACGGCTACTTCGACGCGCTGGGCTGGGCGCTCGGCCCGTCAATCGGCTGGCTCGCGGAGGGTGACCGCGCCGTCGAGTTGGACTTCGACGTGGTCCAGACCGTGTTCAACCTGTTCGAACAGACCCCCGGCCAACACTTCGTCGACTCGATCCGGGCGGCAGACGCCGACACCAGCCTGATCGCGCGGGTACCCCACTCCTCGGGGCTGTTAAACGAACAGGTCACCCCAGAGACGGAACTCGACACGGGAGACCACCGCGCACACCGACCCAACCAGTGGTTCGAGACCGGCTGGGAGAAGCTGGAGACGATCCGCTTTCTCGAACGCGACGGCGCCCGGACGATGGGCCAGGCGACGATCCAGTGGTTGTTGGGCCACGACGAAGTCGCCTCGGTTACGCCGACGTTCCGGGCCCGCGCGGACGTCGACGAGTGGGGGAGTGCGCCGTCGACGCCGGCACTCTCCGACGAGGAGATGGCCCGCGTCGCCGAGTTGTCCGCCGACAACTTCGGGATCGACCGCGACGACGGGATGAGTCCAGAACAGTTCCGGTCGTCCGTCGACGGCCGCGACCTGCAGGAGGCGGGTGTGTTGCCCGCCGAGGCGGCCGGCGACTGATCACGACGACGGCTCGCACTGTCAGACGCCGGCCCGCGGGACAGTTCACCCGTCGGTTCTGATCTCGAACCGCGCGCCACCCCACTTGCTCTCGGTCAGTTCCAACTCCCAGCCGTGTGCCGCGACCACGTCAGAGACGATGGCGAGCCCGTAGCCCGTCCCCTCCTCGGTCGTGGTGTAGCCGCGTTCGAACACCGAGGCGCGTTCCTCGCGGTCGACCCCCGGGCCGTCGTCGGCGACGTAGAACCCCTCCGAGAGCGGCCCGACCACCACCCGGTCGCCGCCGTGTTCGACGGCGTTGCGCAGGAGGTTGCCGAACAGCTCTCGGAGCCGAGACCGGTCGGCGTCGACGACCCCGACCCCCTCACGCACCGTCAACTCCTCGTCGGTCGTGCTCGACCACTCCGCGCGGACGACACTCGCCACCTCGACCGGCTCCGTCTCGCCCAACGACCGGCCGTGGCGCGCCAACGACAACAGGTCCTCGATCAACGCCTCCATCTGCTCGTGGGCGTCCAACGCCTCCGCGAGCCGGCGTTCCGTCTCGCCGGACACCTCAATGTGTGCCAGCTCCACCTGTCCGGTGGCGACGTTCAACGGGTTCCGGAGGTCGTGTGAGACGACGGAGGCGAACTCCTCTAACCGTTCGTTCTGGCGTTCCAGTTCGCGTTCCCGGCGGCGGAGTCGTGCCTGCCGGTCGGCGGCGTCCAACGCCGCCTCCACGTTGGCGGCGAACACCCGCGCCAACGACAGATCCGTCTCGTCGAACACCCCCGGCTCGGTCGCGGCCGCCAGAAACACCCCGTGGTCACCCAACGGCAACACGAGTTGGCTCCGGATCGGCGTCGCCTCCGCCACCGCTCGGGCGTCGTCGTACACCTCCGGTTCGCCGGCGGTGTACGCCCGCCACGCCGGGCTGTCGGGGCCCAGATCCGGCACCGTGTCGTCGAAGACGGTCCGCGCCTCCGCGGTGACGCCGACGGGGACGAGCCGCTCTGCCTCGGAGGCGCGGAGATACACCGCGTTGATCGTCAACCCGAGCACCTCGTGGGCGGTGTCCGTCGCGGTCGCCGCCACCGACGCCGTGTCCGTCGCGGTCATCAGCTCGCGGGCGGCCTCGTGGAGCCGGTCGAGCCGGTGTTCCCGACGGAGTCTGTCGAGCGCGACCGCCGCGTTCGTCCCCAACAACCGCACCAACTCCACGGCTGCGTCCTCGACGGTGCCGTCACCCTGCCGGCCGGCCTGGAGCACGCCGTGATCACCCACCGGCACCGCGACACCGGCCGCGACCGGCCCGTCCCAGCCGTCCGTCTCCGCGACGCGAAGCGTCTCGCTGTCGGCGTACACTTCCCACAACGGGTGGGTCCGGCCGTACACCGGCGGCTCGCCGTCGAACCGCTCGGCCGCCACAGTCGTCGTCGCGACCGGCGCGAGCCGGCCGTCGCTCGCGAAGTGGACGGCGACGTGTGGAAGCTCCAACACACTCTCGGCAGTCGCGACGACCGCGTCACACAACGCCTCGCGGGTCCGGGCGGCCATCAACTCCTGGGTCGCCGCGTACAACGCCTGGAGTCTGTCGGGGTCGGCGGCGGACGCACCCGCGCCTGCACGTCCGGGTCGCACTGCCCGGCTGTTGTCACCCCCCGATAAAAAATCTCTCCCCTGATACTCACAGGCATAAACGACAGCGTCGGGTCGGCCTCAAGCGAGGAACACGTGCCGGGGCTGGTCGGCCAACACCTCACGCCCCCAGTCGACGGTGTCACGGAAGTCCTCGGAGCCGAAAAACGCCATCGCATCCTCGCGAGCGCGCCACTGGCTGGCGATGAACATGTCGTTGTCAGCCTCGTGGTTCACGAGCAGGTCCGTCTCGAAGTGGCCGTCCATCCCGTCTAGCTTCTCGCCGACGGCCGCGAACCGGTCGACGAACGCCTCCCGGTGGTCCGGCTTCACGGTGTAGAACATCCCCATCGTCCCGAAGCCGGACTCCCGCTCGCCGGCCCGGGCGACGACATCCGGTAGTTCCGAGAGGAACCCCGCGGCGGTCTCTGCGGCGCTGGCGGTGTCCCAGATGGAGACGACCGCCGACCGGTCCGTCTCTGTGCCCGCGTACACCGCGGTCTTGACGTGTGTGCCGTAGTGGTCGAAGTTGCCGCGCAACCCCTCCACCTCGTCGAACAGCTCCTGTGTGTCTGCCTCGGAGTACAACACCGTCGCGAACACGTCCTCACCGTGGGGTGTCCCCGCGTAGATGTCGAGATCGTCCAACGCCTCCCGGATCGTCTCCGCGTCGTCGCCGTCACCGTCCGTGTTCTCGGAGTCACCCGACTCCGCGGTGACGCCTGCGGGCGGGCCGCCGCTGTCGCCAGTCACGCCTGCGGGCGGGCCGCCGGCGTCGCCGGTGACACCCGGCGGTGGGCCGCCGGCGTCGCTCTCCGCGTCCGCTCTGTCGTCTGCAGTCGACTCCTCGCTGGCGGTCGCAGTGCCGTCGGCAGTGGTGTCGACGGTCGCCGCGTCGTCGTGGGCCGCGACCGGGACCGGATCGCCGTCGAGAAACGCCCGGAGGTCCGCGGGCGGGAACCGGCGGCCGACGTAGAACTCCCCGAACTCCCCGTACACCGCCGACGCCTCGTCGAACCGCATCTCGTAGACGATGTCTTTGATGTCCGTCGGGTCCGAGCCAAACAGGGTCACCCCCCACTCGTGAGCCTCGAACCCCACCGAGGAGGCGATCACCTGTTTGATCTTCCCGGCGTACTCTCGGCCGACCTCGCCGTGGCCCGCCATCAGCTCTGCCCGTTCCTCGAAGGAGAGCTGGTACCAGTTCTGCTCCGGCTGGCGGCGCTTGCTCATCGGGTAAAACGAGACGTAGTCGTCGTCCGGAATCTCCGGTTCCATCTTCGACTCGATGTACCGGCGGGTCCCCTCGTTGACCTCGCTGTCCTCGTCGAAGTAGCTGTCGTCGACGTAGCCGGACACCTCCGAGACGGAGACGTACGAGTCGGTCTGCTCGGTGAACGCCGCAAGCGCCGTCTGCTCGAACCGGCGCTGGGCGGCGTCGAGTGCGTCCAACGTCGGTCGGAAGTGGATGATCAACAGGTCCGCCCCGTCGCCCAGGATACTGAACACGCCGGAGTCACCCTCGGGCGCGTCGGCCACCTGTTCGTGGCGTTCGAGGTGGGCGACCCCGTCCTCGACCGCCTGGGTGCGGTCCCGTTCTGACGCCGACCGCCAGGCGTCCCAGTCGACCGTCCGGAAGTCGTGGAGTGCGTACCAGCCCTCCGCCGTCTGTGGAGCCTCAACCATACCACACGTTGGGCCGTCGGGCTTTTTCGGCTTTCCCTTCGGTCTGCCGGTCGGCAGAGGCTGTCGGCGTTCCGTGCCGGCCACACGGGAGCCCGAACGGCCGACGGCGCGGTCGACACGGTTCGCGTAACCGAAAGCGGTATCTGACAGGCAATGTGTCCTCAGAACGATGTTACCAGTGGGTCCCCGGGTGTGGGTCGGCGACGGGTGGCCGGTCGAAAGGTATCTTGATGTAGCTGG
>JAHENP010000352.1 GCA_018609965.1 Haloferacaceae archaeon | reverse complement strand
TGCTCGCGGGCTACAGACGCCTCGACACGCCGCCGTCCGGTGGCGCTGACGACGCCGGCGACGCTGGCGGTGTTGACGCCGGCGACGCGAGTGACGCCTCGCTTGGACGGACGGCTCTCTGGACGGCGGTGTCGGTCGCGGTGTACGGTGTCGCTGCCGGCACGCTCCTCTGCGGTGTCAACCAGGGATCGCCGTTGTGGGTCGCGGCCGGCTTTCTCGCGGTTGAGGCGGTCGGCTTCCTCGCCGCGCGTCGGGCCTGACTGTCGTCTGCCCCTGAGCGCCGGCTGTCGTCCGACAGCCCGAAGGGGCTGCTCGCCCGTTTTCTGGTATGGACGGGACACTCAGAAACGGCGTCGTCCACGTCGCGGGTGACGCCAGACAACGTTACTTCGACGCCAGCGGCTACGGCCGCCCGCACGCCGACGGGGTGGAGTTGGCGCGCGTCGAGGCCGCGCACCTGCTGTACCGCGGCGATCTCGACACCGTCGACGGCGCGGAGTTCCGGGAGTTTTTCGTCGACAGTGTCGCGGACGAACGCCGGTTCGCCGCCCGGTTCACCGTCTACACCGACCTCCGTGAGCGGGGCTTCTACTGCTCGCCCGCCCGCGAGGGGTGGCCGGGCTACGACGGCGATCCGTTGCCCGATCTCACGGTGTATGAACGCGGCGCGGAACCCGGCGGCGCGGTCGCTCACCGCGTGCTCGTCGCCGGCGAGCGTCGCCTGCTCCCGGCCCGCGATCTCCCGGGGCTCGCCCTCGCTGTCGTCGACGAGGAGAGTGACGTGAGCTACTTCGACTGTACCGGCGAACCGGGGTTCGACGGCCAGACGACGACCGATCTCCCGCAGGCCGTGGACGCGACACTGCTCGACGACCGCGCGATCTGTTGGAACCCACCCGCGCGGCTGTACGAGTCGGCGTTCTACGGCCAACCGGTCGCCGGCCGCGACGCCGCAATCGTCGACGCGCTCCAGCTGTCGCTCGTGGAGGCGGCCCATCTCGCGCGCCGCGGGGCCGTCGCGCTTGATCCCGAGGCCGTCCGCGAACGCGGCCGCACGGTCGAGGGTGACCGGTTCGACCGCCGGCTCGCCGTCTACCGCCAGCTCCGCGACGGTGAGGTGGTGCCCAAGACCGGCTACAAGTTCGGCGCCGACTTCCGGACCTACGACGACGTGCCGACTGTCGACGACCTCTCTCACTCCGAGGCGCTCGTCCGGGTCGTCACGCCTGACCACACGTTCCACCCGCGGGAACTGGCGTTGGACGTGCGGCTCGCGGGCGGTGTCCGCAAACGGATGACGTTCGCGCTCGCCGACCGGGACGTGCACGGCTGGGTGACCGTCGACCGGCTGACACCCTGACGGCAACCCGACACCGTGTGACAACTTGTCGAGCGAAGCGAACGCTTTTGCACGACAGCGGCCAACCGACCGACGGATGCGCGACCGAGACCACGACGCGCCCGACCAGGCACAGCCCGACGACGACCGCGGTCAGTCGGGCGCGTGGTGGCGCTCGCCCGACGCAACCGACGCGACCGGCGACGAACGCGACGCGACTCCCGACGAGCGCGACGCGACCGGCGACGAACGTCGTCCCCGGACGGACGGCGGGACGGACGCCGGCGGCGGGACGGACACAGACGACGGCGCGGACGGCGTCACGCTCGACCCCTGGGGGTCGGCCACGGTCGGCGACTACGAGAACCTGTTCAGGGAGTTCGGGATCGAGGACTTCCGAGCGGTGATCGACGACGTGCCCGCGCCCCACTACCTGATGCGCCGGCGGGTGATCTTCGGCCACCGGAACTACGGCCCGGTCGCCCGGGCGTTGGCGAACGACGAGCCGGCGGCGGCGCTGTCCGGGTTCATGCCCACCGGCGACCCACACGTCGGCCACAAGCTCGTTTTTGACGAACTGATCTGGCACCAGGAGCGCGGCGCGGACACCTACGGGCTGATCGCCGACTTAGAGGCACACGCCGCCCGCGGGCTCTCCTGGGACGAGATCGACGAACACGCCCGCGACTACCTGTTGTCGTTGGTCGCGCTCGGCTTCGACCCCGAGGCGGGAGAACTCTACCGCCAGTCGACGAACGACCGGCTCCAGGAGCTGGCGTTCGAACTCGGCGGCAACGCCCGGTTTTCGGAGTTCGAGTCGATCTACGGCTTCGACGGCGAGACCAGCGTCTCACACATGCAGTCGGTCGTCACCCAGATGGCGGACATCCTCTACCCGCAGTTGGACGAGCCCAAGCCGACGGTCATCCCGGTCGGGCCAGATCAGGACCCACACGTCCGGCTCGCCCGTGACCTGGCCGCCCGGATGCGTTACTTCAAGGTGACCGAGGCGTACGCCAGCTTCGCGGCCGACACCGCCGAACTGTCGTTGTTGGACGAGGCGTACGCCGCCCGCGAGACGTGGGCCGACGACCCCGACCGACCGCGGTGTACGGACGCCGCCGACTGGCTCGCGGACCACGACGTGGCCGCAGAGCTGACCGGTCCCCGGGAGCGGGTCGTCGAGAAGCTCCGCAACGCCGGGATGGAGCCGCTGCGCCCCCGCGTCCGGCTGCTCGACCGCAACGCCGACCCCGAGGCGTTCGACGCGCTGATCGAGGCGATCGACGGGGAGAAACGCGTCTTCGACGCCCACGTCGACACGTTCGAACTCTCCCGGAGCGAGGCCGCAGATCTCGCCCGCGAGGTGGAACTCGACAACGGCGGCTACGGGTTCGTCGCCCCCTCCTCGCTGTACCACCGGTTCATGACGGGGTTGACCGGCGGGAAGATGTCCTCGTCGGTGCCGGCGAGCCACATCTCGTTGCTCGACGACCCCGAGGACGGCTACGACAAGGTGAAAGCCGCCACGACCGGCGGCCGATCGACCGCCGAGAAACAACGCGAGTTGGGCGGCGAACCCGAGGAGTGTCCGGTGTACGAACTGTACGCCTACCTCCTGTCGGCCGACGACGACGAGTTCGCACAGCGCGTCTACGACGAGTGTGCCGGCGGCGAACGGCTCTGTGGCGGCTGTAAGGAACAGGCCGCCGAGCTGATGCGGGAGTTCCTCGAAGACCACCAGGAGAAACGGGAAGAGGCCGCCGAGCTGCTCGCGGATCTCGACATTGATCTGGATGTCGGCGCGTCTCGCCGCGGTGTCGCCTCCGACGCCGACTGATCTGTCGGCGCGGGACGCTCGGCGACGGGTCTCCGGGTCACTGGTGTCTCGGAGTGTGGCCCGCGTCGAGCCGCTATCTACGCGAACGGCCGTCTAGAAACTCCAACCGCCACGGCGTCGCGTCGAGAGTGGTGGGCCGACCCGTCTGCGGGGACCGCCGGCGGAGCCGTCCCGTTCGCGTCCGTGGTGCCGACACGCTCGTCGTCGACGGAGACATTCACACCCTGGTAGGCGGTCTCCGCGTCCGTCACGACGAGCGTGACGGTGTCGTTGTCGAGTTCGGCGTCGGCGTCCACGTCTGCAGGACGGTCTGACAGCGGCTCGTTGGCGGCACCGATCGCACCCACTCCGCCGGTCGCGGCGGCAGCACCGGCACCACCGACGAGCAGGGCGACCACGAGTGCGGCTAGCTTGGTTCTCATGCGAGTCGACCCAACGGCGCCGGGAACAAGAGGGGGTGAGACGGTGGCGGCGTCTCCCGGCCGCTCGTGGCGACTCTCGGTCCGTATGTGCCGAGTTGCACGGGGTTGTGACGACACGCCCCCGGCGACTCTCGGGGTTCCTCAGAGCGCCTCCAGTCCGTCAATCTCGCGTTCGGCACACAGCCCCTCGACTGTCAGCCGGAGCAACGAGCCGAGCCGCGACGACATGGTGTACCGTGGCGGATTGAGGTTCTCCGCGCGCTGTGGCGCGCCGACATCCCGAGCGACTCGCTGCTTGATCGACCGTTCGTTCTCGTCGAACACCCCGAACACACGACCGCCGCGCTCCTTCACCAGCGAGAAACACGGCACGTCAGTGATCCCGTCACCCACGTAGACGACGTTCTCGAACGGAATCGGCCGATCCTCCGTGTCGACTGACTCGTTGACTGCGTACGGGTTCCGTCGGGTCTCTGTCCGCTCGATCCCCTTGTTGATCTCGAACAGGCACTTCGTCTTGTCGGTAAACGAGAGCGGCCGACGAACACCTGTCACCCGACTGTCTCCGTCCGTTGCCAACTCCGAGCCGTAGACGGCGGCACACTCGTCTGCGAGACTCGTCCCCGTCAGAATCGACCGGAGTCCCTCGGAGACGACGTAACACTCCACACGCACGCCGTCGTAACCGTCGGCGATCTCGTGGAGATCCTCGAACAGTCCCTCGACACCGTCGAACAGCCGGTCGTCTAACTCGGCTCCGACCGCCCGGAGGTCGTCGGTCGTCAGTCGCCCCAGCCGGCCGTCCTCGCCGATCTCCGCCAGCAACGTGGTGAGGCACGCCGTCGTCGGATCGTACCCCTCGGTGACGCGACGCTGGAACTCCTCTGCCCAGAACGTCTCGGAGTCGATCTCGTTCTGTTCGAGCAACACCGTCGTCGAGTCGGGGGCCAACACGTCGTCGAACCCGAACACGACGCCGACTGTGGTCTCGACAGCCATCAGTCGTCTCCCGCTGCCGGCGACTGGCCTGACCCCTGTGACAGCCCACAGCTCTTCGTCTTGATCCCCGCCTGGTGTTCGTTCAGCTTCTCTGGGTCAATCTCGTTGCTCTCGTCTGCCGGCACTCTCTCGATACCGTCGACGCTGTCGTCGAACGCGGTGTCGTCGAACCGTTCGAACCGGCGCTCGTGTTGCCGCCCACCGCGCACGTGCTCGATGTCGCTCGCGATCTCCTGTCTCCCGAGGGTCGTGATCCGGTAGAACGTCTGGCGGCCGTCCGCGTCCTCTGGTGCCGGCACCTCGCCGATCAGATTCGTCTGCAACAACTCCCGGAGGTGGTGTTGGAGGTCGTTCCCGTCCCGCCCGGTCTCGCGGGCGAGCAGCTTCCGCGACACCCGCCCGTACTCGTAGACGAGGTGCAACACGCTGTATCTGAACGGATCTGCCAGCGCCTGTTTCCGCGCGACGTGTGCCGCCAGTGAGTCGATCTTCCCGCCGAACAACGACTGCTCGGTGTACTCTTCGACGTTCCCCTCGTCCAGTCGCTCCGTCGGTTTAGACGAGTGACTCGCGTTGCTCATACTACCCAGTACGGGTGGCCTCTCTGATTAGCTTAACGATTGCTAATCTATTTGGGTTGTACATAACAACTGGTTTATGGGGACATACTGTATCCAGATACAATGAGCAAACGCGGGTACGGTTACAACTACGACGGAGAGACGGTGTTTTCTCGTGTTCAGTCGGACGCGCCGGAGCCAGACGACGAGACGCTCGATCGGGAGTTCTTCGTGTACGTGATGGGGCCGTACACGGCGTTCGACGCGAAATACGCGTACGACGACGCAGACAAGCTCCGGACGCGGTTCGCAGATGACCCGTTGTTCGATCCGGACGAACACGTCACGGACGACGGCCGCGGCGACTACGAGGCCGTGCTGCAGGCGTTCTGCTCACAGCTCCGGGACCAGTTGGGCGTTCGCGCGTTTCTGGCGACGGACATCGACATTCCGACGCTCGACGAGTCGGACGGATCGACGCCAGGAATGGCGGTCCCGAGACAGTCGGTCGCGTTCGCCGCCGTCAGCGACGCGGTGGTGTTCGTCTTCACCGAGGGCGGACTGACCACGGGGGCTGGCGGTGAACTCGGCACGATCCTGGGCGAGTTCAACCTCGCGCCCGACGACCCAGAGCGGGTTCGAAAGCCTCGCGAGCGGTTCCGTGTCTTCCAGTCTGAGGGGTTCCAGAGCGCGACGATCGAGGAGATTCCACCTGCCTACAGGATCGACTCGGTCACGTTCGCGAACCGTGAGGGACTGGTCGAAGCGACCCAACAGTTCCTGGCGAACCTCGAACAAGACCACCCGGACAGACAGCTCTCGATCTACCGGCCCTACGACGGGTAGCCGGACGGCCACGGCGACACCAGAATCATCAATCCGGTTAAGTGGCTACAACCCCTGGATACGTTCATGAGCAAAGGCGACGGTCCGGACGACATCGGCGGCGCAATCGAGGAGATCGCGGCCGAGCCGGAACACGGAACGGAGACGGTCAAGCGTGGGTTCGCCCGGATGCAGAAGGGCGGCGTGATCATGGACGTGGTCAACGCACAGCAGGCTCGGATCGCCGAGGACTGCGGTGCGGTCGCGGTGATGGCGTTGGAGTCGGTGCCGGCAGACATCCGCAAACGCGGCGGGGTCGCCCGGATGCCGGACCCGAACGTCGTGCCGGAGATCATCGACGAGGTGTCGATCCCGGTGATGGGGAAGTCCCGGATCGGCCACGTGAAGGAGTCGGAGATCCTCCAGGCGTTGGGCGTCGACATGGTCGACGAGAGCGAGGTGCTCACGCCCGCCGACGACCGTTACCACATCGACAAACGGGAGTTCACCGCACCATTCGTCTGTGGCGCGCGCAACCTCCAGGAGGCGCTGCGCCGCGTGAACGAGGGGGCAGCGATGATCCGGACGAAGGGTGAGGCCGGCACGGGCGACGTGAACCAGGCCGTCCACCACCAGCGCAACATCAAGGGCGCGATCCGGGAGCTAAACGGGATGAACCGCGACGAACGCGAGAAGTGGGCCCGTGAACACGAGGCGCCGATCGATCTGGTCCACGAGACGGCCGAACTCGGCCGGCTCCCGGTCGTCAACTTCGCGGCCGGCGGGATTGCGACGCCCGCCGACGCGGCGCTGATGATGCACCACGGCTGTGACGGGATCTTCGTCGGCTCCGGCGTCTTCGGCGCAGAGAACCCGGAGGCGATGGGGACGGCAATCGTCGAGGCGGTCAACAACTGGGACGACCCCGAACGGCTCGCGGAGATTGCCCAGCGCGCCGGCGACGGGATGCAGGGCGACGCCAACGCCGACCTGCCCGAGGAAGAACAGCTCCAGACGCGCGGCGTCTGAGGCGTCGACCGCTCCGTCGACCGACTCCTGACGGCCGGGCCGGCAAACGACGAGCGAGAACGACAAACGATTTATCGAGGTGTGCGTTACCCCGACACAGATGGCGGTCCCGCTCCAGAGTCAGTTCGTCGACGAGATGCCGGCGGTCCTCCGGTCGTTGCTCGACTCGGAGTTCGCACTGCTCGCGTTGCTCGCCGTGTTCGTGTTGGAGGGGGCGATGTTGATGTACTTCATGCCCTCGGAGCTGATTGTTCCTGGGAGTCTGGTGTTGCTCGGGACGGAGCCGGCGACCATCGCGGGCGTGATCGGCGTCGCGGTCTGCGGTGCGACCGTCGGCCAGACAGCGTTGTTCCTGCTCGCGAAACGCGGCGGCCGGGAGTACCTCCTCGAGAAACGGTGGTTCCGGGTAAGCGAGGAGTCGCTCGACCGGTTCGACGGTTGGTTCGACCGGTGGGGGGCGGTCGTCGTCCCGGTGTCGAACACACTCCTGTTCACCCGCGGGATGTTGACCGTGCCGGCGGGGCTGTCGGAGTTGGAGCCGCGGCGGTTCGTCGTTCTGTCGGCGGTCGGGACGCTGTCGTTCGAACTGTTGTTGGCGGGCGTCTACGTTCTCGGTGTCGACGCGTTGGAGGGTGTGTTGTTCTGATCGCGGGCCAGGCGGTCGCGAGCACACGCCGTCGGCGGGCACAAGCTTCAGGACGACACGACGAGACCGGCGGGTGTGCCCGGACACGCGTTTTACGGCGGTGACACGGTGACACTCCGGACGGTCGAGCCAGAAGACGACGACTTCCTCGCCCGCCACCGGAACGATCCGTCGATCAGACGGCCGAACGGGGAGTACGACCCGATGACCGGCGCTGACGTGGTCGACTACCGCGAGTCGGCCGAAGACGGGGTAACGCTCCTCGCGTGTGTCGCGGAACGGCCAGTCGGACTGGTCTTCCTGTTCGAGGAACGGCCACGGGCCGGGATCGCCGAACTGGGCTACTGGATCGCCCCCGACGAGCGCCGACAGGGGTACGCCACCGAGGCCGCGCGACTGCTCTGTGCACACGCGTTCCGGGAGCGAGCCCTGCGGAAACTCGTCGCACACGTCGTCGCCGGCAACGACGGCTCGCTCGCGGTGCTCGACACGCTGGGGTTCACCGAGGAGGGGTGTCACCACCGGGAGTTGTTCGTCGACGGCGCCTACCGTGATCTCCGGCGGTTCGGGCTGTTCGCCGAGGCGTTCGACGCCGACCCACACGAGACGGGGTGACCAACAGTCGACGACAACGAGAGTGGGTGACCGACAGTCGACGACAACGAGAGTGGGTGACCGACAGTCGACACGAACGACCCGGGGAGCGTGAGCCGACACGAACGACCCGGGGAGCGTGAGCCGACACCCAGCGGTTGTGTCCGACCAACGCGACACCGCCGAACGTTTAGTCACGAGTCAGGTGAAAATCGGTGTGTGAACAGGCGTCGTCTGCTCGCCGCTCTCGGCACCGCCGGGCTCGCCGGCTGTCTGGGTGGCGACGGTGGAAGCACATCGATGGGTGCCGACTCGGGGGGTGAGCCGACCGAGACCGAGTCGCCGGCGTCGACCGCCGACACGTCGGGCGGGGCGGTGAGCCTCCCCGATCACCCGATTGCGACGGAACTGGCGGCACAGCCGCGGTACGGCGGGTTGGACGGCCACCTGATCGTCGCCTTCGAGGACCCCTCCTGTCCCCGGTGTGGTGCGTTCCACAGCCAGGTCGTCCCGGAGGTGCGCGACAAGCTGGTCGAGCCCGGGAAGGCGGCGTTCGTCTTCCGGAACTACCCGGTTGTCTACGCGTGGGGCGGGCCGGCGACACAGGCGTTGGAGGCGACGTTCGCCCGCGACGAGTCGGCGTTCTGGGGGTTGCTCGACTACTACTACCGGAACCAGAGCCGGCTGTCGGTCGACACCGTCTCCCGGCTGACGGAGTCGTTTCTCGCGGGCACCGGCGTCGACGAGACGGCCGTCGTCGCCGACGCCGAGAACAAGACGTACGACGACGCGGTCCAGACGGACCTCGACGCCGCCGAGGCCGGCGGTGTCGGCCGGACGACCCCGGCGGTCGCTCTCTTCCGAGACGGGGGGTTCGTCACCACCGCCAACGGGAGCGTGAGCTACGACCTGATCGCGAACACGCTCGGGGAGGCGTAGATGGCCCGCGGACTCGCTCGGCTCCCGACCGGTCGTAGTGACTGGCGGTTGATGGCCCGGACCGCGCGGCTCGTTCTCTCGGTGCCGACGTACGCCGTCGTGGCGGTCGTCGCGACCGTCGCCGCGCTCACCCTGTTCGTCGCGTCGTTGAACGTGCCGTTGGTGTCCAGTGTCGTCGTCGGCGGGTCGCTCCCACTGGCCAACCGGCTGCGGGTGCTCTTGGAGTTGTACCCGTTCGTCGGCACTTCCTTCGGCACGGCACAGGGTGTGTTGCTCCTCGTCGTCGCGGCGTTGTCGGGTGTGGACGTGTCGATGGCCGTCTACCACCTCCGTGAACACGGGCTCTCGCTCCAGACCGGCGGGACGAGTCTCGCAGGTGTCGTTCTCGGCACGCTCGGTGCCGGCTGTGCGGCGTGTGGCTCGGCGGTGTTGCTGGGCGTGGCCTCGCTGCTGGGTGTCGGCTCCTCGCTCCTCTTCCTGCCGTTGGACGGGTTGGAGTTCGCGCTCGGTGCGCTGGTCGTGCTCTTGTTGTCGATCTACTGGCTGGCCGACGGGATGCGCGGCGGCCGGGTGGCCGGCTGTCCGGTCGACGTCTGAGCGGTGGGTGCCGTCGGGTGATTCGCTTGGATCGGGTGTTGCCGACCGGCCCGTCTTGCGTCGGGTGCCGTCCGTGTGGCCACGCCCGGCGGCCCGACTCACTTGTTCGGCGACCACGTCGTTCAGCTTTGACCAGGTAGACGACCCCGAGCACGTACAGCTGTCGGAGCGTTGCGGCCACCGACTGGCGCCCCCGACCGATCTGTGTGGCGACCAGCCGCGACGGCCGGAAGACGGCGTCAAACAGTCCGACGACGGTCCCCCCTACGCGTGCTATCGTCCGTCTGCTGTCGCCGCCTCGAATTAAAGCTGCCCCCGACTCACCGCCCTGGTGTCCGCCCGCTCAGCTCCGTCACCAGCTGTTCGACCCGTTCGATCACTGTCTCCGGGGCGGCGGTCGCGTCCACCTCGACGAACCGTTCCGGCTCCGCCTCCCGGAGTCGGCGGTAGTTGCTCGCCACCGCCGACAGGAACCCCGCCCGTTCGAACTTGTTGTCCGCCCCCGCGCGCTCGGCGGCCGTCTCCGGGTCCAGTTCCAGATACAACGTTGCGTCCGGCTCGCGGGTGAACGCGCGGTGGATTCCCTGGACGTACTCTAACGGGCGGTCGAGCTCCGTCTCGGCAAGACTCGCCGCCTGGTAGGCGTACCGGGAGTCCGTGTACCGGTCGGAGATCACGAGCCGGTCGTCCGCCAACGCCGGCTCGATTACGTCCGAGAGGTGTGCCGCGTGGTCGGCCGTGTACAGGAACAACTCCGCCAACGGGTCGGCGTCGTCGTCCGTCAGCGAACGGTTCACGGCTTCCCCGTACCACGACTCCGTCGGCTCGCGGGTGAACACCGCGTCCGGGTAGCTGTCCTGGAGCGCCTCCCACACCGTCGTTTTCCCGCTCCCGTCGAGTCCTTCGAGCGTGATCAGCATCTCTCTGCGTGTTCGACGGCCGCGGTTAAGCGGTTGTGGGTCGCCGCGGCGCGTGGCGCCGGCGACGAGTGACCGTCGTCCGCCTCCCGATCACTCACCTCTCGGTCACCCACCTCTCGGTCGTCCACCTCTCGATCACTCACCTCTCGGTCACCCGGTCGAGGCGCCGGTCTCCGTGAGCCGGTTCACCGACTCGGAGACGGTCTCGATCCGGTCGCGTTGCTCGGCGTTGGCGGCCGCGAGCCGGCGGACACCCTCCGACACCGACCCGACCGTGTCGGTCGCCTGCTCGACGATGGAGGCGACCTCCTCCGTCGAGGCCGCCTGGTCGTCCGTCGCGCGGGACACCTCCGCGACCCCGGCGGCGGCCTCCTCGGTGGCGTCGTCGATCTGGGTGAGCGTCTCCAGTGCTCGTTCCACCTCCTGGACCCCCTCCTCGACCCGTTCGTTCGTCTCGTCGAGACTCGCGACCGTCTCGGCGGCGTCCGACCGCACCTCCGCGACCGTCTCCTCGATCCTGGCCGCCTGTTGTTGTGACTCCTCGGCGAGGTTCTTCACCTCGTCTGCGACCACCGCGAACCCGTCGCCGGCCTCGCCCGCCCGAGCGGCCTCGATCGAGGCGTTCAGTGCCAACAGATTCGTCTGGTCCGCGATGTCGTCGATCACGTCGACCACCGCGTCGATCTCCTCGATCCGGTCGGCGAGCCGTTCGACATCCGCCGAGACTGTCTCCGTCGACGCCTCGATGTCGGACATCGTTTCGAGTGCCCCGTCGGCCGCCTCGCTCCCCTCCTCTGCCAACTCCGCGGCGCGCTCACTCGTCGACGCGACGGAGGCGGTCGTCGACGCCACCTCCTCGACGGTCGCGCTCAGCTCGGCGACCTCGTCGGAGACGCTCTCCATCGACTCGACTGCGTCGTCGGCGTCCGCCTCGATCGCCTCGGCCTCCTGTGCGACCTCGTCGGCGTTGCTCCGCAGATCGTCTACCGGTTGTTCGACATCCTCCGAGACGCTGCGGGCCAACGACTGTGCACGCTCCCGTTCTGCCTCGGCTTCCTCGTTGTAGGAGTCGATGTATGTGTCCATCACCACCTGTTGGTCGAGCAACATCAGCTTCAACGCCGACATCGTCCGGTCGACGACCTCGTCGACCGCCTCGCGAACCACCTCGTCGCGGGCGGCGACTGTCGTTTCGTCGTGTTCTTCCTCCGTCACCCCATCTTCCTCTCCGGTCGCCCCCTCTCCGTCCTCGGTCGTCCCGTGTGTCCCCTCACTCAGATCGGGTATCTCCGCCGTTGTGTCACCGTCGGACACGCTCCCGTGGTCCGGTTCGTCGCCTCCGGACACGCTCTCGTCGTCGCTGCCGGACAGGCTCTCCCCGTCTGGCCCGTCGCCACCCACGGCTGACCCGTCCTCACTGGCCGTCTCCCCGCCGTCTGTCCGGGCCGTCACCTCGTCGAGAACGTCCTCGGCAATCGCGTCGAGTATCCCGCGGTAGTAGACGGAGTACCCACCGAGGTAGAACCGCGGCCCCATCTCGAGCATGTCGTGGATTCGGCCGATCCGCGCCCGGTTGGCAAAGTACGCCTCTCCGTACTCCCCACCGCCGAGATCCCGGAGGTACGCCGCCTGTGAGGCGCGCAACGGCCCGCCGCCTTTCGTCGAACTGTCGAGGATCGACTGACCCTCTTCGAAGGATTCGAGGTGGTCGTAGAACTCCTCGGCCACGTCGTCGGCGATCTCGTCGAACGTCTCTGCCATCCCCGCCAACCGGTCGGCGTCGGCCTCGTCGAACTGCGTGAACGACTTCCGCCACGCGATCTCCGCCTCGTCGATCCCGATGTCGTCTGCCAACGCCGCCCCGTCGACCCCCTGTCTGTCCGTGTCCGTGATCTTCGTGTCGTCTACCATGGCAGTGGTCGCAACGATTCTCTACGGACGGAAGAAACTACCGCGCGACTGGTTTTTTCGGTGTCGGGTCGAAATATCACCGACGCGACCGCCTCGCGATACGCGGCGCCGTCACTCCTCGACGCGCACCGACTCGACCTCGACGGGGTCGCGTGGAGCGTCGTTGCGGTCGGTCTGGACGTTCCCGATCTCCTCGACAGTGTCCATCCCGTCGACGACCTCACCGAAGACGGCGTGTTTGCCGTCGAGGTGGGGTTGCGCGTCCAGTGTGACGAAGAACTGCGAGCCGTTCGTGTCCGGACCGGAGTTGGCCATGCTGAGCACACCGGCGCCGTCGTGTGTCAACTCGTCGTGGAACTCGTCGTCGAACTGGTAGCCCGGGCCGCCCCGTCCGGTGCCGGTCGGGTCCCCACCCTGGATCATGAAGTCGTCGATGATCCGGTGGAACTTGATCCCCTCGTACAACGAGTCACCGCGGATCTCGCCGCTCTCCGGGTCCTCCCAGGTGTTGGTGTCCGGCGCCGGCGCCGCGTCTGCGGCTGGGTCGTGTCTGGCCAGCCCTAGGAAGTTCTCCACCGTCTGTGGTGCTCGGTCTGCGAACAGCTCGGCAGTGAACGTGCCGTGTGTCGTCTCGAAAGTTACCTCGGGGTTGCTCATCGACTCCGACTCGGCGGGCCAGCCCGTTAGTCGCTTCGGCTCTCTCCGACAGCTTCCTCGGGACCGCTCCAGAACGGTCGTCGCTCCTCGGGCGTGTGCTCACACCGACTTCGTGCGCCCGGCGACCGCGCACTCACACCGACACCACGGCCGCATCGAGCTTACAGCAGCGACAAGGAGAAAGCCCACCCGTTTACGGGTGGGATGAATCCGACAACCTGGGAACGTATCTTCGTTTCTGCTAACGGGAGTTTTATACACATTGAGTCCGTACGTATGACTGGACTGAGGCGGCTCAGCCGCCCAACGAAACGGATAATATCGGATTCAGCCCAAGCTACGTTCGAAAGAACCCCTTTCGAACCGCTGGCAG
>JAHENP010000351.1 GCA_018609965.1 Haloferacaceae archaeon | reverse complement strand
GACGCGCTCCCCGATCGGGAGATCGTACAGCGTCTCGGAGTCGAGACCGTGTTCGGAGAGAATCTCGTCGTGTCCGTGGAGTCGCTCCCCGTACGGTCCCGCCGCGCGAGCGTGGCAGTCGAGGACGAACGTCCGACGGAGCAGTTCCGACGCCGTCTGGTCGATCTCGATCGGGTCGGCTCCGAGCGAGATCTGCGTGTCCCCGGCGTGGACGACTCCCTCCACCGCTGGGGTGACCCGTGCTCCGAGGTAGTACGCTAGCGACGAGACTGCGACGAGCGACCGCATGAGCGTCTCCTCGGAACCGGCCGGCACGTCGATCATGACGTTGTCCTCGGCGTCGCTCTCGAACTCGTGGACGTTCGTACGACCGTCACTGGTGAACTCGACGGCCGGCGGGTGGTCGCGCACGTTCGGATACGTCCTGTCGGGGGTGCCGTCGGGCATACCGACGTGACAGACGGAGAGGTACTGCGCGAGTCCACGCGGCGAGTCCTCGACGACGACCGTCTCGGAGGTCCAGTCTCCGACACTCTCGAACCCGATCGACAGCTCCTCGACGCCGGAGAACACCACCTCGCCGGCGTCGCTCCGCAGCTGGCACGTCGACGACGGCCGGACGTGAGTCAGTACCGGAGTGTGGACCACGACCAGGTGGTCGGGGCCGATCTGCATCTGTTCGCCGACCGGGAGCCGGCCGCGCGAGACCGGCCTCTCGCTCGTGTCGATCACGGTCACGGCGACCGGGTCGAACCGGAGTTCGTGCGTCTCGGCGACGAACCGCCGCGACACCGGCCCGAACCCCGTGTCTACGTCTCCGTGGAGGTAACATCCGTCTCCGAGTTCCTCTGTCCCCGCAACTCGTTCGAGGCCGACCTCGGTCGATCGTCGCGCCTGGTCGGTGACTCGCAGTCCCGTCTCAGTCTCTTCGACACGCATATCCTGCTTTCACTGTCCCGGATATTTCACTATACCGCTTAGGATACACTCTCAGTTCATGTACGTCAACTGCGAGATGCGTTCACGGATTCCCGTTCTAAGTGTCCACCTGACGACTTGCCGGTAGGACTCCGGGAGAGAGACTCCGTCGTTGCTTCCGAGATCCCCACTGTCGTCGCTTCACCACCGCCCGGGGTCCTCACCAACATGAAGTCGCCGACAACGGGGCAGTATCCCCACCGACCAGTCGCATCGCTACGCCTCGGCTTCGCGGCCGTCGACGAGATCAGAGAGGGTCTGGGGGTCGTCAGCCACCTCGTGGAACAGATCTCTCACGAGGTCGGACCGCGTGTACCCCGGAGGCAGGTCGCCGTCACCGACCAGCTGGGCGATGCGTTTGTCAACGTCATCAACCAGATCACCGTCGAGTCGCACCGACATCGACTGTTTCTTTCCCATGCTCATGGGTACGTGACGCCCCGTAATGAAGACAGTGTTCATGACCGCAAGAACTATTATACCACGCTACTCACTGTAGCACACGAACCCACCGACTCGCTGCGGAGACGACTCTCGTTGTTTGGTGACGCCGGGCCGCGCCCCAACGCGGCCCGAAAAGGTGGGTTCACGGAGAGCAGTATGTCCGATGGAACCCCTGCGGGACGAGAATCCCGCACACGACCAGACGCATCGACGCGACTTAACAGCGACGACCGTGAGCGGCTCCAGACGCTCGACGGAGTCGGTCCCGTCACCGCAGACCGACTCGCGCAGGAGTTCGGGACGGTCGGCGAGATCGTCCGTACGGCGCTGCGTGCTCACGACGGGCCGGCGTGGCAGTGCGTCGACCGTGGCGACGCGCTCGCCCGCTTCGAGGCGGTGGATGGCGTCGGACACGCTCGCGCCGACCGACTCGTCGAGACGATCGTCGAGGAGTGGACGGATGTCGGCGAGGCGCTCCGTGCCGATCGTGAGCGTGGCCGGCTGGTGACCGACGGCGGGGACGACACCGTCGACGGGGTGGTCCCGGAGCGGTACGACGGGCTGGTACTCAGAACGCCTCTCGCCAACGGAGAGATCGGTGACGACGAACACTACGAGATCACGAGAGCCAGCAGCGCGGTGTTCGTCGAGTTCGACGGTGACGGCGACGGGGTAGACCGCTACGCCTACCCCTTCGAGGATCTGCTCCTGACAGCCTGGCGCGTCCACAACTCCGACGACGACCGGGCCGACGGTGGAGACGACGACCCGGAGGTCCGCGCGGACAGCGGGCGGAACCGGTTCGAGGAGATGGACGACGACGAACTCCGGGTTGAGCACGACAGGCTGAAGCTGAAGGTGAAAGGAGCGCTCCGCGACGAACGCTCAGACGCACCCGTCCCACTCGGAGACAGTCGTGGAACTCTCGACGAGTTCCGTGGTCTGCTCAACGACCTCTCTCGCGTCTCAGAAGTCATCGACGACCGCGCTCGGCGGCGCGACCGGGACGACGACGACCCGGAGATCGTCACCGACGGCGGGAGCCGACGGACGACGATCGTCGGCGAACGGCGGAGCGACGTGTACGGAGAGCAGCGTCGACGGGTCCACAGGGCGCTCGGGGAGCTGCTCGACGCGGACCACGGGCCACACCGAGAGGTGACCGTCACCGCTCGACAAGTCGCATCCCGCGACGAGCGACTCGACTCGTCGACGGCCGGACGCTGGTTGTCGACACTCTGCGGGGAGAACCCCCGTCTCGACGACGAGGAGGCGAGCGCGGTGTTCGACGTGAATCTGTGGAGCGGCTGTCGGAGCCGACGCAAGTGGACAGTCTCTCAGCGTCTCCCTGACGGCTCCGTCGACGCGTTCGTCGGGTCAGACGACAGGGAGGAACGCGAGCGAGCACAGTCGACGGTCAGAGTCTCTCCGCCCGACCGACAGAACGTCACCGTCACCGCAGAGCAAGCGCTCATGACAGTGGTCTGCGAGCGGTGTCGGAGCCGCTACGCCGCCGCGCGGTCGGAGTGTCCGAACTGCCGCGACAGCCCGGAGGTCGTCACCGACGGCGGACGCCCGTCGTGTGTCGACTGTGGAGGCCAACCGGACGGCCTCGACGCGCCGACGCGGGAGACGCTGTGTCGTCCTTGTGCTCGGCAGCGTGCCGACACCCGCGCCGCTCAGGTCGTCACCGACGGCGGAAGGCCGGAGCCCGACTGGAGAGAGGACGGCCTGTGTAATCTCTGTCGCGACCGCACGGCCCGAACCCTGACCGGAGACAGTCACCCTCAGGGCCCCAATATCGTGGTCTGCGAGGCGTGTGCGTACGACGCTCCCGAGATGTCGGTCTCGTCGGAGGCAGTCGACCGACTCCGGGAGTACTGCTGGTTCCGGAGCGGGAACCCCGTCCTCGGCATGGTGTTCGACGCGTACGACCGGACAGATCTCGACTGGAAGGACTGGGAGCGGGTCGTCAGACACTCGCGAGGGACGCTCGCGGTGCGCGTCGACGTTGGACTCGGGCACGACCGATACGTCGGAGTCAGTCGACACGGTCCGGTCGTCGTCCGTCACGACAGAGAGACCGAGATTGACGACGCGCAGGCCGCGTCGCACTATCTGAAGCTCGTCACGGACTCCGACGCGACGACACTTTGGCCGGTGTGCGCGGAGCACACTCCGGTCGTCCAGCGTTGTTCGTGGTCCGACGCGAGCTGGCACGAGATCGCTTCCGACCCGGAGACGTGGGCGGCGTTCGAGTCGTTCGGGGGTGAGTCGGCGTGACCGACGAGACCCTCGACTCGGCCGACGATCTCCGTCCGGGGGACGTGATCGAGGCGGCCGGACAGGAGCTGGAGATCGAGGCTGTCGGGAACGGTCGCGTACACACAGCCTCCGGAGACTCCCTGCACGAGCGCAGACTCGTCGAGTGGATCTCCGACGGCTCCGTCGAACTGTTGTCGCGCGGACCGGTCCAGTCGACTATCGACGCGGAGATCATCGACGAGCTCGGCACACACCTCGACTCGTTCGAGGAGATCGTCGCGCAGATGGACAGTCTCCCGTCCGGTCTGCACCGCGCGGAGGTGCGAGATCTGTTGTGGGTCCGAACTGATCTCAACAAGGGAGAAGTAGACGACGCGCTCGACACGATCGAGACCACCAGCAGAGACCCCGAGAAGATCGTGCGAGACCTGTTGTTCGCCCGAACTGACCTCAACAAGACCGAGGCCGACGAACTCCTGGACGAGATCGACACACTGCGGGCTCAGTACGGGGGTGACGACAGTTGAACGACGACGAGGAGATCGTCGAACAACTCCGTCTCCAGAACGCTCTGCTGTTCGAGCTGGTGCGCGGCGAGGAAGAGAGCAAGGACGCCGCCGTCACGCGTGTCGAGGACGCGGCGTACCTCCTGTCGACCGACTACGACGGGGGTTCTGGCCTCGTCGCTAGCGACGGAGGTGACCGACGGTGAGCCTCGCAGACGCCCGAGAGACCGGGGAGGCCGTCGAGGCGATCGTCGCCGACGCGGTCGACCCGCTCCGGCGCGTGCCGGACGACGCCGCTGAGTGGCACGATCTCGACGCTTGCGCGCCGCTGGACGGTTCCGAAGCGGAGTGGCTCCGCCTCGGCGGGGTCGCCGTTGTGGAGCGTCACACGGCGGTCGAGTGCAAGGCCGCTCGTGTCTCCACGAGCAACGGTTCGCGCGAGACGCCCGGTCGCTGGTACATCCGGGCCGGCCAACACGAGCAGTTGGTCGACGCCGACGCGACGTACATCCTCGCGGTTTACGAGGGTGTGAGCGACGACCTGAGCGTCGTTTCGGCGCTGCTCGTTCCCGCCGTTCTCCTCGACGAGCTGTTGCTCCAGAGGTCGTGGTACGAGGGCCACTCGGGCGAGGTGTGCAAGCTGTCATGGACCACACTGCTCGATCCAACGCGGAGGTCTCCGCCGTGAGCGGTCTCGAAGCGGTCGCCCAGGGCCGTCGCGACGATCTCCAGAGTGTCGTCCCACGACAGATGATGGACGAGTGGTTGGATCTCATCCAGCAGGACAGGTCGATGTCGACCGTCGAGTCCTATCATCGGCGTCTCGATCAGTTCGTCTCGTGGCTGGAGGACCGCGGCACGATGGACCTCGCTGCCCTCTCCGGCCGCGATCTCGTGGAGTACCGCAACGCGCGCCGCCCGAAGCTGGCCGACACGTCGCTCCAGAACGAACTCGGGACGGTCCGGAAGTGGCTGGAGTACGGAGTAGCGTTGGAATCCGTCGAGCCGTCTCTCGTCGACGCGCTCGGACACCTGATACCGGCCCTTACGTCTGGAGACGATGCGAGCGACGTACTGATCGACCCGGACCGGTGTCGGTCGATCTTGGAGTGGCTGTCTCGGTACGAGTACGCCAGCCGCGACCACGTCACGCTGCAGCTGCTGTGGGACACCGGTTGTCGGCTCTCTGGGCTTCGGTCACTCGACACCGAGGATGTCGATCCAGAGGCCCGCACGGTAACGTTCCGCGACCGGCGAGACACTGGCACCCCGCTCAAAAACGGTCAGAAGAGTGAGCGGAAGGTCGTCGTCGCCAGCGAGACTGCCGAGGTGATCGACGCGTACGTTCGCGATCGCCGGACGCGGAGGACCGACGACTGGGACCGCGAACCTCTCGTGTCGACTCCACAGGGTCGCGCGGCGGACTCGACGGTCAGACGGGCGACGTACCGGCTCACGCAGCCGTGTCTGCTCGGAGGCTGTCCACATGATCGAGACACCTCCGACTGCGTAGCGCTCGAACACGGACGCGAGAGCAAGTGTCCGTCGTCCCTGAGCCCGCACCCAATCCGCACCGGACGCATCACCGACCTCCGGAACCGCGGCGTTCCGGTTCGCGCTGTCTCGGGCCGCGTTGATGCGATCCCCGAGACGATCAGACGGTACTACGATCACCCAGACCTCGACGAGGATCTGGCGAGACGACGCGACATCTTCGAGTCCACAGGACTATGAAAACAGCAACGACAAGCGACGCGAACGGACGTATCGGCCGCGCTCCTGAGGAGGCCCCGCCACGGCGGTCCCATCTAGAATTTTGGAGAAGTCGCGGACTACAGCGGAAGTAGCGGTTGACGTGGTCGTCAGTAGGTCGTGATCTCGACGTGATCGAT
>JAHENP010000350.1 GCA_018609965.1 Haloferacaceae archaeon | reverse complement strand
GGCCATCCGCTCGATCTCACCCAACGCCTGCTTCAGGTTCCGCTCGGAGTGGTCGGTGGTGCGGAGCCGCTCATTCCACGTTCGGAGCCGGCTCATCCGTTGGCGCTGGTTCGCCGACAACGCGTTGCCGTAGGCGTCTTTATCCTGCCAGCCGATGTTGGTCGACAACCCCTCGTCGTGGAGCATCTTCGTCGTGGGTGCGCCCACGCGGGACTTCTGGTCGCGCTCGGCGGAGTCGAACGCGCGCCACTCCGGCCCGCGGTCGATCTCGTCTTCCTTGACGACGAGCCCGCAGTCGGCACACACCGTCTCGCCGTGGCGTTCGTCGTTGGTGAGGTTCCCGCTACACTCCGGGCAACGCTCCGTCTCGTCGGTCCCCTCGCGCCGCTGGTCCCGTTCGTGTGTCTGGACGCGGCTCCCACCGTCGGTCACGACTGTTCCACCCGGTGGGCCACCGCCGCCCTCCTCGGGTGTCACGTCGTCGTGTTCGCGGCCGGTACTCCGGTCTCCGTCTGTCTCGTGTGTCCGTGTCATGGTGACTCCGGCTCGGTCGCCAGCCGAGAACAGTGTGCGACTGACGATTGCCTTCACTTCGAATTAGGTTTTCAACATTTATAAATCTGTTGTCTACCGGGCCGCAACGTCCGTGTTCCGTCGTAACTCGAAGGACTGATTATCTCCTGAACGAGATTAATGTATCTGTTGGTCTACACCGGCTCCCGGCTGTGGGTGTGTGACGGTGCCACGTATCGTTCCACCACGGATGTCACCGTAGCGTAATACGATCAGACAAATTCTAACCCAAGTACTACAGCTAAACCGACACCAAATTATATGACGCTGCTAGCGAGACAGAGAGTGTATGCGAACAGAGGACATCCCGGAGACGGAGGGACAGGGGTTGTACCTGTTGAGCTTCATCCAGAGCGCGGGAGAGGTGTCACCGGTGTTCGAGCGGAAGGCAAAGAACCTGCTCGAAGAACACGGTCTCAAAAATGTCGAGGAGGAGGGGTACTACGACATGGACGACATTCTGACAGCCTTCGACGATGTCGTCGATGAGGTCGGTGAGAACACGATGCGTCAGGGGGGTGAGCAGATGGGGGTCGACGCCCCGCTCCCTCCCGAGGTAGACTCACCACACGCGGCGCTGGAGTTTGCAGACGTGATCTACAAGGAAGCACACCGGTTCGCCGAGAGCGTTGGAGAAGACGACACACTGGCGTACACCTACGAGAAGCGCGGTTCACAGTCCGCACACGTCGGCATCACGGACACGTATCCGTACCCAGAGGTGATGGGAGAGGGAGCGTTCCCTGGGTTCGTGAAGAACGTCCTCGGTGAGAATACCCGTGTCCAGATGACGGAGACAGATCCAAACGCGAACGAACGGAGAGCTTGGACGCTGGAGTGGTAGTTACCGCCGCGAGACGACCATCTTGATCTCGTTTTTCGGCTCTGCGGTCAGTGACGCCCGGAAGTCCAGCTCCAACTCCCGATCAGCGAGCTCCAGTTCACACGCCTGCATCAACGTCGGGATGATGAGGCGTAGTTCCATCTTCGCGAACATCTCGCCGGTGCATCGATGTGGCCCGGCACCGAACGGGATGTACGCATACTTCGGAAGGTCCTGTTCTAACCCATCCTCCCACCGTTCCGGTCGGAACTCCATCGGATCGTCGTAGTACTGTTCGTCGTGGTGGAGCAACCAGATCGGGAGGAAGATCGCCGACCCCTCGGAGATCTCGTACCCGTCCACCGTGACTGGCTCGCGTGGTCGCCTGAAGATGGAGTGTGCAGGACAGAGCACTCGCATCGACTCCTTGATGACGTTCTCGGTGTACGTCAGCTGTGGCGCGTGTGCTGGGGACACTGTCTCGTCACCGAGCGTCTCGTCCACCTCCGCGGCCAGTGCAGCCCGTTTGTCCGGGTTCTTCGAGAGGAGGAACCACGTGTAAGTCAACGACAACGCTGTTGTCTCGTGTCCGGCGAACAACAACGCAATCAGTTCGTTCCGCAACACGTCGTCGGACATCTGGTGACCGTCGTCGGCTTCTGCTTCCATCAGCGTCGTCAACAACGTCTCATCGCGGCCCTCTCCACGTTTGTGTGCCGAGATAATGTTCTCGATGGCCTTGTCGAGGTCCTCGCGGGCCGACTCGTACTGACGGTTGGCCGACGTTGGCATCCACCCCGGGAAGATCTGGTTCCCGGCGGCTGCCTTCTCACCGATCGCCTCACACGCGCGCCTGATCGCCGGGTACTCGTCCTCGCTGTCGAGTCCGAGCATACTCCGCACGAAGATGTCGAGGGTCAGATCCTTCATCGCTGCCTCGATGTCGACCACCTCCCCGTCCTCCCAACTCTCGACAAGAGACTTTGTCGCCTCGACGGTGAGGTTCGCGTACGACCGCACCTGTTCGGGGTAGAACGCCGGTTGGATCAGGTCGCGTTGTTTTCGCCAGGACTCGCCTTCCGAGGCGGCGATACTGTTCGGGAAGATCTCCTTGTACTCCCGCGGGCGCTCGTACTTCTCGTCGTCGGTGACGAGAATCTGTTCGAACAGCTCCCGACTGGTGACGAGGTAGCCGTCCCGCGCGACGCCACCGTCGATGTGGACGAGGTCGCCGTACTCCTCGGCCCACTCCTTCCTGTACTCGAACGGGTCGAGCCCGTACTTCGGCATACTCCCGACCAGCGGGAGCCCGTCTGGTCCCGGCGGTTCTTCTTGTTGCGACATGCGTCTGGATACATCTGACTACCGGTACTTAATGTTAACAGTACACAGCCTCCACGGGGCTGCCGTTCCGTGTGGCCGTCGCGGCTCCGAAGACGATCATCCGGAATTTGTCAACTAAATTCGAAACAGAACTAAACACTTATAATTTAACTGGTAGAACTACTTAAAAACCAACAACAATTCTTTGGCAAGAGCAAAAATATGCTGTTAATTTACCAATCTATATTCAACTCAGAAATTGATTTCTACTCTCCGCGTTAATGTTAAACCGGTTATCGACGTGTGTACGTGTATGTCACAGGACGCGGGTCACGGTCAGTTCGCAGACACGAGGGCCACAGTCGGTGCCGAGACGACAGGAACCGAAGAAGGGGCAGAGCCGATCAGGGTGCCCGGGATGACGACGGTCGACGAGCGGACAGATGTCGCCGAACTCGAGATCGAGCAGGACGGGATCAGCGGGGAGCGGCTCGCCACGGACATCCAGTCGGTCGAGATGCCGGCGGCGCTGCGCGACATCGTTGAGGACGACGGTGTGTTAGGTGACCGACCGTTGTTCACCTGGAAGTGGATCTACCACACCTGTGGCGAGATGATCACGCTCCCGTGTGTCGCCGACGAGTGGGTCGACACCGCACAGGACGCGAAGTTCCTCGCGGGCGTGTACATCACGTTGGTCGACGATCTTGCGGAGAAACACGGCGACGAACAGACGTTCTGGGAGCTGGCGAAGGTGATGTACCCGATGGACGACCCCGACTGGGACCGAGACGACATCAACCGAAACTACGCGCGCAGCGCAAAGCGGGTCTGGGAGGAGCTCCGGAGCCGGATCGAGTCGGCACCCCGGTTCGACCGGTTCGAGGAGACGTTTCTGTTCGACTTCCGGACGGCAGTGCAGTCGATGGACTTCGCGCGCGTCTCGGAGAGCGCCGACGGGCTCTCCAACCGCGCGGAGACGTGGTTCTACGAGACGCCCGCAATCGGACAGCTCCCGGTCGTCGACATCGACCTGATGTTCTCGCCCGCGTTCGACCTGGACGAACTCGACGGACTCCGGGAGCTCGCCCACGAACTCCAACATATGTGGCGGCTGGGCAACTGGATCATCACGTGGGAGCGGGAGGTCCACGAGGGTGACTTCACCGCGGGCATTTTCGTCGAGGCCCGTGATCAGGAAATCGTCTCGGAGGCGGAGCTGGAGGCGGTCAAGCGCCAGCAACTCGACCCGGAGGTGATCGTCCAACGGATCGACGACTCTGGACTCATCGACCAGTTCGTCGCCGACTGGAAGCGCCGGCGCGACGGGCTCCGGCGACAGGATCTCGGACTAGAGTCGGTCGAGAAAGACCGGATCATCGACGACATCGAACGGCTCATGCAGAGCCACCTCGCCCGCGAGGTGTACGAGTGAGACGCCCGGAACGACGCTCGCCTCCCGACTGCCACTCTTGTCGCGGATATTGATATATACAACAAAGTAAAACAACTTGTGAAGGTATTGAAAGTGCTTATGTGTAGCTCTGAATAACACTCGAACGTGGCAAAAGACATTCACGAGCACGGCAAGTCGCAGGGGCGGTACCTCCTGAGCTTCTTCCAGAGCGCCGGCGAGGTGTCACCGGTGTTCGAACGGAAGGCGAAGCAGTTGTTCGACGACCACGGTCTCGACGACGTTCAGGCAGACGCGTACTACCCGATGGACAGTGTGGTCGACGCGTTCCAAAGCGTCGTCGACGAGATCGGGAGCGAGACGATGCGCCAAGGCGGCAAGGAGATGGGTCGTGCCGTCCCGTTCCCCGAGCCGGTGACGGGACCACACGAGGCACTCCAGTTCATGGACACGGCACACGTCGAGGCGAACTGTCCACGCGACGACGCTCCCGACCGTATCGAACGTCCCGGCGGCGGCTACACGTACGAACGGCTCGGTGACCAGACGGCGCGGTTCGGTGTCACGGAAGACTTCGCGTTCCCGGCAGAACTCGGGCGTGGCGGTGCCGTCGGTGCGATCCAACAGTTCACCGACGGGCCACAGCCGGTCTCGGTCGAGCAGGTCTCGGCTAGAGGCGGCGAGACGACCGCGTGGGAGCTGTCTTGGGGCTGACGGTCACAGACCGTCGGAGCATTACGACGGTCACTCGTCGTCGGTTTCGACCCGACAGTCACCCTCGTAGTCGACGGTGTCTACACACTCGACCCCGCCGTCGCCACACACCGGACAGTCAGGACGCCACTCGTAGGGAACCACCTCCGTCTCCAGGCTCGCGGCGTCGTAGAACAACAGCCGTCCCACGAGCGGCTCACCCTCGCCGAGCAGGAGCTTCGCGGCTTCCGTCGCCTGGATCGAGCCGACGGTGCCGGGCAACACCCCCAACACCCCGGTCTCCGCGCAGTTCGGTACCGTCCCCGGCTCCGGTGCTGTGGGGAACAGACACCGGTAACACGGCCCGCCGGGGACGAGCGTGGTCGCCTGTCCTTCGAACTCGTAGATCGCGCCGTGGACGACCGGCAGTCCCCGGAGTCGGGCGGCGTCGTTCAGGAGAAACCGGCTCTGGAAGTTGTCCGTCGCGTCGACGACCAGATCGTAGTCGTCGAGTAGCCCGACCGTCTCCGTCGTGAGCCGCGTCTCGTGGCTGTCGACGGTCACGTCCGGGTTGAGCGCCCGCACCGTCTCGGCGGCCGACTCGACTTTGGGGCGCCCCACGTCCGCGTCCCGGTGGATGATCTGTCGTTGGAGGTTCGACCGCTCCACCCGGTCGTCGTCGACGATCCCCAGTCGGCCGACGCCCGCGGCCGCGAGATACTGGAGCGCCGGCGACCCCAACCCGCCGGCGCCGACGACCACGACCGCGGCGTCGAGCAACGCCGCCTGCCCGTCGGGACCGACACGGTCCATCACGACGTGACGGCTGTACCGGTCGAGTTGGGTGGCGTCGAGTGCGAGGTCGGTCACGCCGGCGAGTCGGCGGGCGAGGCGAATAAGCCCCGCGGACGGTGTTGTTCACCCGTCGGCGGCCACTCTGTTCAGCGTGGGTCGTCGCCGTTCGCATCTGTGTCGGCGACGGCCCGCATTCGTTCGACACCGTCGATCTCCTCGATCACACCGACGACAGGGTCGGGGACGTGTGCCCGCCAGTCTTCGTCGGCGAGCATCCGTGACCGGAGCTCCGTCCCCTCCAACACGTCCCGGCGGAACATCGGGGAGCCGCGCACTTCGACGCCGGCCTCACGGAACAACCGCACGACCAACGGGTTGTTGGAGTAGGCGACATCGAACTGAGGACACATCGACTGGACGTGGCTCACCCAGACGGCGTTGCGATCCAGATCCTCGATCGGGACGACGTAGGTTGTGGGGTCGAACCCGGCGACGGCCTTGCTCACCATCATCACGCGTTCGCCGGCAGTGAACGGGTTCCGAGGGGTGTGTGAGTCGCCGGCAGAGCCGATCCCGAGCACGAGTTCGTCCACCTCGTCGGCGATCTCGGCGACCATCTGGTGGTGGCCGTCGTGGTACGGCTGGAACCGGCCGATGTAGAACCCCCGCATCCTGCCGGAGCCTTCTGGAGCGGGATTTATAAGCCCGGCGGGTCGCTCTCGGAACGACGAGTCGTCGCGAGAACGGCTCTCAGTTCGGATTTCGGTCGCCCGCCGGGTGTGTGACTCGGGAGAAAGTATATCAGTTGCTGGGCCCTCTATCTATGTACGGACGTTCTATGAGCAACGACAACGACGACGGCGGGGAGGACCCCTTCATCGTCGACGACCCCGACGGGGTCGACGACGACACGGTGGGTGGGTCGAACACCCCAGCCGACGAGGACGCGGCCATCGAGGACCTCGGCAGCGACGTCGAGATCGAAGCCGAGATCGACGAGGACGCCGAGGACGACCTCCTCGGTGGGCTCAAGATCGACTCGACGGCGGACATCGAGGTTCCGGACCGCCTCGTGGACCAGGTCATCGGGCAGGAACACGCCCGTGACGTGGTGATGAAGGCGGCCAAGCAACGGCGACACGTCATGATGATCGGCTCGCCGGGGACGGGGAAGTCGATGCTGGCGAAGGCGATGTCGGAGCTGCTCCCCCCGGAGGAGCTGCAGGACGTGCTCGTGTACCACAACCCCGACGACGGCAACGCTCCGAAAGTGCGGACGGTGCCGTCGGGCAAGGGTGAACAGATCGTCGAGGCCCACAAGGAGGAGGCCCGCAAGCGGAACCAGATGCGGTCGTTCCTCATGTGGATCATCATCGCGGTCGTGCTGGGCTACGCGTTGATCGCCGTCGGCAACATCCTGCTGGGGATTCTGGCCGCCGGAATCATCTACCTCGCCTTCCGCTACGGCTCGCGCGGCAGCGACGCCATGATCCCGAACCTGTTGGTCAACAACGCCGACCAGACGGCCGCCCCGTTCGAGGACGCGACGGGTGCCCACGCGGGTGCGCTGCTGGGTGACGTGCGTCACGACCCGTTCCAGTCCGGTGGGATGGAGACGCCGAGCCACGACCGTGTCGAGGCCGGCGCCATCCACAAGTCGAACAAGGGCGTGTTGTACGTCGACGAGATCAACACCCTCGATATCCGGTCACAACAGAAGCTGATGACCGCGATCCAGGAGGGTGAGTTCCAGATCACCGGCCAGTCCGAGCGTTCCTCGGGCGCGATGGTCCAGACGGAGCCGGTGCCGACGGACTTCGTGATGGTCGCGGCGGGGAACCTCGACGCGATGGAGAACATGCACCCCGCGCTCCGGTCGCGGATCAAGGGGTACGGCTACGAGGTGTACATGGACGACACCATCGACGACACCCCGGAGATGCGCCGGAAGTACTCCCGGTTCGTCGCCCAGGAGGCCGCCAAGGACGGGCGCCTGCCGGAGTTCGACCGCGGCGCCATCGAGGAGATCATCCTCGAAGCACGCCGTCGTGCCGGCCGGAAGGGCCACCTCACCCTGGAGCTGCGGAACCTCGGCGGGTTGGTTCGTGTCGCGGGTGACATCGCTCGGTCGGCAGACGCCGCCTTCGTCGAACGCGACCACGTCTTGGAGGCAAAGGGTCGGTCGCGGTCGATCGAACAACAGCTGGCAGACGACTACATCGAACGCCGGAAGGACTACGAACTGCAGGTCGCAGACGGCTACCAGCCCGGTCGTGTCAACGGGCTCGCCGTGATGGGCGAAGACTCCGGGATCATGCTCCCGGTGATGGCGGAGATCACGCCCACGCAGGCCGGCGGGCAGGTGATCGCCACCGGCCAGTTGAAGGAGATGGCCGAGGAGTCCGTCCAGAACGTCTCCGCGATCATCAAGAAGTTCTCCGACCAGAACATCTCGGAGAAGGACATCCACATCCAGTTCGTCCAGACGGGTCAACAGGGTGTCGACGGGGACTCGGCGTCGATCACGGTCGCGACGGCCGTGATCTCCGCGCTGGAGGATGTCGGCGTCCGGCAGGACCTCGCGATGACGGGATCGTTGTCGGTCCGGGGGGACGTGCTCCCCGTCGGCGGCGTCACCCACAAGATCGAGGCGGCGGCCAAGTCCGGCTGTGACACGGTCATCATCCCGCAGGCGAACGAGCAGGACGTGATGATCGAAGACGAGTACGAGGAGATGGTCGAGATCGTCCCGGTGTCGCACATCTCCGAGGTGCTCGACGTGGCCTTGGAAGGCGAGGCCGAGAAGGACTCGCTGGTCGACCGGCTGAAGAACATCACCGGCTCCGCGTTGGAGGCCGCCGACACGGGCGACGTGTCCGGCCCCTCCAGCCCGAGCCCGCAGTAGCGCACTTCTCTCCTTTTCTGAGGTGATCGAGGCGTGGTTCGTTGGGTCGCGTTCGCCGGCGTCGTCTCCGTGCTCGTGACGTTACTGCTCGCGCTCACACGTAGTTCTGCCGCGGCCGTTCGCGAGACAGGGTCAGGCGACGACAGAACGGGCGAGGAAAGTGACCTGACACGCGTGCGTGGGTCGCTCGGCGACTCCGACGAGGGCGGACTACTCGGCGACTCCGACAAGAGCGGACTGTTCGGCGACTCCGACGAGCGTGGGTTGCTCTCCCCGCTGCCGTGGCGGTCTGCCGACGACCCGGAGAACCCGTTGTCCGGGCCCGGCGGGACGGAGCTCACGACACTCGACGAGTCTGACTACCCGGACCCGCCGCCAGAACACGCACGACCGGACGAACCGACCACCGAGAGCCCGAACGGTCCCCCGGACCCTTCGGAGGCGTTCCCGATCTCCGGCGAGGCGGAGTACACCGACCCCGACCTGCCAGCCACCGACGGTCGTGCAGACGCAGATTCCGACACCGGTGGCTCGCGGGTCGCCGGTGGCGACACCGTGCCCGACGACGACACGGACGAAGGAGCCTCCGACGATCCGGCGGACACGGACCCGGCGCAGGGGGAGTCGACAGTCGACGACCCGCTTTCGCCGAGCGGCGAGCCGTTGGACCGGACGGGTCGTGGTGATCGTTGGAACGGGGCTCCCGACGACCGGGACCGGTGGGCGGAGACCGACGACACTCCCGAGGATCGGTGGGGTGAGCGTCCGACTGACGACCCCGACGAGGTGAGGCCGGGTGCGGCGGCCGACGGCACCGCAGACGACGACACCGGTGACCCGGCCCCCACCGGAGACGACCCGAACACGGCTACGGACGACACGGAGACCGCCACGGAGCCGCGCCCCGGCGTCGCGACGGCGGCGGCCGACGCCACCGGGGTGACACCCGGCGCGTTCGACGGCCCCGACCCGTTCGCGGGGGAGACGGACGGGTTCGATCCACAGCTCCCCGCCGAGCGGGACGGGGTCAGGGTCGGCGACCGCGAGCTGTCGACGACGGTGTTGTTGGCGAACGTCGTCGGCTCACAGCTCCTGTTTGCGGGGCTGCTCGTGACCGTCACGGTGTGGGCGGCGGTGCCGGCGCCCGCCTTGGGGCTCGGCTCGGTGACGCTCCCGCAGGTGGGTGTCGGCGCGCTCCTCGGGGTCGCCTTGTGGGTCGCCAGCGAGTCCGGCGGACGGCTGAGCCGCCGGCTGGGGATCGACCCCGCCGAGGCGCTGCGGGGTGCGCTCGCCCCGACCACCCGGCGGGAGTGGTGGCTCCTGTTGGGCGTGGTGTTGCCGGTCGTCGCCGTCTTCGAGGAACTGCTCTTCCGGGCCGCGCTGGTCGGTGCGTTCGCGGCCGGGGCCTCGGCAACCGG
>JAHENP010000349.1 GCA_018609965.1 Haloferacaceae archaeon | reverse complement strand
GATGGTGCTCGTCGCCGCCATCGCGGCTGGGGTGCTCATCAACACGGCGGGCTTCCTGCAGTCGAAGTCCCAACAGACCGGTGAGGAGTCCAGCGCGCAGGTGACGAACCAGCTGCAGGTCGTGAGTAAGACCGGTGTGGTGACGGAGGGCGAGGGCAGCGGTGAAACGCTCAACGAGTTGACGCTGACCGGCAACAGCGGCAACAGTGGTGAATTCATCAACCGGGATGACGGGTCTGGAATCACTATCGCGGTGAGTGGCAGTGAGGTCACCGATGATACTGCTGGTGCCGAAATCCAAATTGGGGACGGAAGCAATTTCATTAAGCTCGCCGACGATGGCGGTTCATCGGGTGTTCAGGACCTGACGTTCACTGTTCTCAACAGTAGTGCGTTTGAGGTCGAAAACGGCAACGGTGGGAGTGTGGTTGTCACCAACTCTGAGACGCTCCAACTGAAGGACACTGCAGACTCCCTCACGTTGCTGTCATCCGAGTTCCCGAGCGATGTCGATGCACCATCTGACATCACCATCACTGGTGGAAGCACTGAGGCAGCCTTCGACGCCGTCGTCGAACAGGTCACACTCCAGGATTCAACGAGCGAGATTACGCTGTCGGACGGTGGTTCGTTCACCGTCGAGAGTACCGAAGGTGATGTGGATCTAGATGATGACGACAGCGGGAACAACGCAAGCCCGATTACACTGGAGACCTCTACAGGGGTCGTAACTGTTGATGTCGAGATCATCAACAATCCTGCCTCGGGGAACTCGAAATTCGTTCTGACGAACGAGGATGGTGACGAAATCACGATCGAGAGTGTCGACCAACTGAAGATCGAGACTTCCTCTGCTATCATCAACAACGGCGGAGAGTCGATCAACCTCGGATCTGGCTCCACGGTCAGTAGTCAGAGTATCGATTACATCAATGCCGACGACGCCGATACGACGCCTTCGGTCACAGAGATCAACCTCGTCGTCCTGCGCGGCGCGGGTGCCGGTGACATCGACATGAGCGGGACGATCATCTCGTTCACGGCACCGGACGGCAGCCACACGCTGACGTTCAACGAGGACGCGGCCCAGGAAGACGACACGTTCAGTATCACGGCCGTCCAGGACGAGGACAACACCGCGCCGGTCCTCTCCTCGGGTGACCGCTTCGAGCTGACGATCAACCCCGGCACGCTCTCCTCGGGCGCGACCGCGGAACTCCGGATCACGACCCAATCTGGCGCGACGAAGGTCGTCCAGGTTCGGATTCCGGACTCGTTGGCCAACAAGGAAGCCGTCAACCTGTAACGCGGCGCTGCGGCTCTGCGATTTTTCTGTTCTTTTGATATGCGTAGCGGTGCGTCTCGTTTTACTCGTGACGACTCGGAGACTGCCGGACGGACAGCTATTTGTGACTGTGCTAGGTACAGACGGGTGATGCGACGGCTCCCGCGTTCGGTGTTGCTGGTCGTGCTGTGTGCGACTGTGCTCGTCTCGGGTGGGGCCGCCGGACAGACGGACGGGGTCACGCTCAACACGACCGTCGACGGGGAGCCGGTCGCCGACGGGGACCGGCTCGTCTCTGCAGAACGGCCGACCGTCTCCGTGTCGGCCACGTCCAACGAGACGATCCGGGCGGTGTTCGTCCGTGTCGACGGGGAAGACAGATACCGAAACCTCTCTGTGGGCAGGGAGAACTTCTCGCTGACCCGCGAGCTGTCCTTGGGTCCCGGCTCACACGACGTTGCCGTGATCGTCTCGACGGACGAACGGACGAAGAGCGTTCAGTTCCAGTATCTCCGTGATCTCCAAGGGCCTGTGATCAACTTCTCTCGGCCGCTGAACGTCTCGCTCGACAGCACGAAACAGGTGGAGACGAACAACACCCAGTACCGTCTCGCCTTCGAGACACGGGACTTCGTCGACATCGAACGGGTCGACATCGTCGTGGACTACTTCGGCGACCGGGATATCAACGCCAACGCCTCCAACGACGGGGACAACGGCACGCTCACGCGGCCCATCGAAACGGAGACGATCAGCCTCGACAGCTCCAGCCGTTCGTTCGACCGCGCCGTCGCAGTCGGCCCCGGAACCACCGTTCTCACGGTCGAAACCGAAGACGCGTTCGGCAACATCCGGCAGAAGCGTATCGGCGTGACACTCGTCGACGACGGCACACCGCCGTCGATCGAGGCAACGAGTGCGAACTTCACCTTCGTCAACGAGACACAACGACTCACGGTCGACCAGCCCACGTTCAACTGGCGCGGAACCGTCACAGATTCGACTGGAATCCGGAGTGTCGTTGCCACTGCGACAAACGCAGGCGGCAGCAGCCGTCGGGTCACACTGCTCGGCTCTCCGCCGTCGAACCGGACAGAAGGGCGGCAGCGTCAGACCTTCGAGCGGAAGCTGGAACTCGAACCCGGGGCGAACTACTTCAACCTCACCGCGACGGATCTGTTCGGAAACAACAACGAGACCGCTTACCGGATCACGTACGACCCGATCACGCTCGCGGAACGTGTCGAACCGGAGATCAGGCTCTACCGCAACCGATCACGAGTCGACGGAGACGAGACACGGTTGTTTGTCGAGATAACCGACGGAACTGTTCGGTCCGTCGTCGTCGAAGTCCAAGGGCTCACCACTCGGGAGACGGCGTTCGTCGATGTCGTCCACAGCGGTGAAAACCGAAGCCGTGTGGTCTCCAACCGCGCGTTACCGATCACCGAGGAACGCACACAGATCGCCGTCAAGACCGTCGATGCAGTCGGAAACGAGCACGTCGCCACTCTCGTCGTTGACCGCGACAGGGGCCAGTTTGTCGTCGGGAACCGCACTGAGAGCGGATTCGTTGTTTACGGTGGTCCACAGACAGTCACACCCACCCCGACGGCGACACCTGCCGAGGTGACCCCGACCGTCGAAACCGACCGGTCGTCGACGCCGGGGACTCAGACAGGATCAACGACGGCAAACAACACCGACGAGTCAGAGCGCTCGCCGGGTGCGACAACCGCACCGGGGCCGGCTGAGACGACACGAGATTTCACGCCGGCGACAGCGACGCTCAGGGCCAGTGGGACAGCCGGGCGTTCCTCTGGCTTTCTCGCGCCGACTGGTGGTGTGCTCGGGGGGACGGTAGCACTGCTCGCGTTGGTCGTGGCGTTAGTCGTCGGACTGTCTGTGAGGGTGCGAGGCTGACCTGTCACCCGGAGCTCAGAGAACACGGTAGGAACGTTTAGGATGACCGGCTCTGTACGCGTCGTATGGTTGCCACAGAGACGCTGGCAGCACTGACAGTCGTCTCGCTCGTCGGCGGGGTGTTCGTGTTGTTCGGCTACGATCTCGCGGGGCGACTCGTCTCGTGGGTCGGCTGGGTGGCCGGTGCCGCAGGTGGCGCGGCGGTCGCGTGGCTGGTGGTGCCAGGGTTCGTCGACGTGACGTTCCAGGGCCGTCTCGCCGGCGTCGCGTTGCTGGCGTTGGTCGGGGCGGTGTTCGGCCGGGTGTTCGTCCCGTTCGTGAGCCGGATCGCGGTCGTAGTTGGAGGGTTCGTCGCAACCGGCGGTGCGGTGTTGGTCGTGCTCGCCGGGGGGCAGGTGACCAACGCCGTCGTCGGCGTCGACGCGACTGCCGGCACGCAGACACTCTCCCGGCTCGCCGAACTTCTGTTGTTCGCCGACAGCCAGTTCCAGCAGTTCCTCCTGATCGCTGGCCTCGCCGGGCTGGTGGGCGGGGCGGCAGCGGCACGCTACTACCAGGCGATCGTCACCGTCGCGGCGACAGGGGTCGGGGCGGCGTTGCTCGGCGCGGTCGTCCCGTTGTGGCAGCGCGCGCTCACCGGCTCCGTCCAGTTCGGCGGCGGGCTGGGTCGGATCTCGGAGCTGTGGTTCGCCGCCGCGTTGGTCGCCGGGGTCGCGGTACAGGGGTACCGACACCGCGAGGCGATCCCTTTCCTGAACGACGAGGCGGGCAAATCCGTGTTAGAGTGATCTGACGGGCAGTTTTTTCCCGACGGAGTGTGGTGGTAGCAGTATGACACGGTGGGACGACCGGAGCAGACTCGCCTGGTCTGTGTTCGGGCTCGCGCTGGCGGCGGCGTTGGTGTTCGCCGTCTACTCGTTCGTCGGGACAGTCGTCTTTGGCGTCTTCCTCTACTACGCCACGCGACCCGTGTTCGTCCCGATCCGACGGCGGCTGGGCCAGCCGACGGTCGCGGCCGTGGTCGCGCTGGTGGCGTTGGCGGCGCCGGCGTTGGCGCTCGTCTCGTACACGTTGTTGGTCGTGGCGACGGAGGCGGAACGACTGCTGGGTGCCGTCGAGGTGGTCGACGTGGGGGCGATCCCCGGCGTCGACGAAGAGACGCTCGCGCTCCTCTCGGACCCCAGCGCGTTGGCGACGCTCGACTGGACCTCGTATCTGTCGACGGACACCGTCGGTTCGGTGTTGTCCGGTGCCGGCGGCGCGGTCAGCACGGTCGCGTTCTTCGGGACGGGGTTCGTCCACCTGTTCGCGATGTTCGCACTCGCCTTCTACCTCCTGCGGGACGGGGACCGACTCCGTCGGTGGGCCGCCGGCTTCACCGACGACCGCGGTGTCCTGTTGGCGTACGCCGAACAGGTGGACCGGGACTACCGCAACGTGTTTTTCGGTAACATCCTCAACGCGGCGCTCACCGGCACCATCGGCGCGCTCGCCTACTCCGCGCTGAACCTCGTGGCACCACCGGGGTTGCGTGTGCCCGCGGCGGCGCTCGTCGGGCTGCTCACTGGGATCGCCAGCCTGATCCCGGTCGTCGGGATGAAGCTCGTTTACGTCCCGGTCGCCGCGGGGATGGCCGGCAGCGCGGCGGTCGGCGGCGCGACGGAGACGCTGTGGTTCGTCGCCGTCTTCGCCGTTGTCTCGTTCGTCGTTGTCGATACGATTCCGGACTTGGTGCTCCGGCCGTACGTCTCCGGTGGGTCGTTACACGTCGGCACGGTGATGTTGGCGTACACGCTCGGACCGTTGTTGTTCGGCTGGTACGGCATCTTCCTCATGCCGATGTTGCTCGTGTTGATCGTCCAGTTCGTCCGGATCGTCCTCCCGGAGCTGGTGACGGGGAACGAACTCCAGCCGTACAGCGTCGACCCGACACACCTGGGCGCGTCCGCGGTCGATCCGACCGACCCCTCGACCGACGTGGCTGGCCCCGATCCACACCCCGACGGCGGCGGCACGAATGGGAGGACGGACGGTAAGGGCGGGAAGACAGACGGGAGAACAGAGACGACCGACACGGAGAGTGACGAGACGAGCGAACAGACAGAGGCGACCGACGGCTGACGGGTATCAGTCGTCGACGTACTCCCGCTCCCAGTCGCGGCGGGCGTCGAGTTCCCGCCCGCCGCGGCGGGTGAGGGTGTAGAAGTTGGTCCGGCGGTCACGTTCCCCCTTCTCGACGAGCCCTTTGTCGACGAGGGTGTCGAGGTTGGGGTAGAGCCGGCCGTGGTGGATCTCCTTCTCGTAGTACTCCTCCAGCTCCTCTTTGATCGCCAACCCGTGTGGCTCGTCGAGCCCGGCGATGACGTACAACAGGTCCCGCTGGAAGGCTGTCAGGTCGTACATCCGTTCTCTCTGTCAGACGGTTCGTGTCGAACAGAAATAAACATACCGGCGTCTCTCACAGAAACCGTACCGACTCGCCGTCTCCCGCCCGCTCGCGGCCGCTCGCGACCGACTGGAATAGTCAAACAGTTGTTAGGAACGCGACCAGCGGCCTCCGTGACAGCAAGCTGACAGACGTTCGCGGGACGAATCGGCTGGATTTAAACGGTGGCTTCCCCCCACACGAGACGCATGCGACTCCACGAACACCAGGCGAAGAACGTCTTCGCCGGGGCTGGGGTTCCGATCCCGGACTCGGCGTTGGCGACGACCACCGAAGGAGTGGTCGACGCCGCCGAGGAGATCGGATTCCCGGTCGCGGTCAAGGCGCAGGTCCACGTCGGCGGGCGCGGGAAGGCCGGCGGGATCGAGCTCGTCGAGAGCCCAGAAGAGGCACGCGCGGCGGCCGACCGCATCCTCGGGATGGACCTCAAAGGGTACACCGTCGAGACGGTGCTCGTCGAGGCGGCAGTCGAGTTCGTGAACGAACTGTACGTCGGGATCACGATGGACCGCGACGCCGGCCAACCGGTGTTGATGGTGTCGACGGAGGGTGGTGTCGACATCGAGGCGGTCGCCGCAGAGACCCCCGAGGCGATTGCGCGGGTCCACGTCGACCCCGTCGCCGGGCTCCGCCCGTTCCAGGCCCGACAGGCGGTGTACCGGGCGGGTGTCCCGGACGACGTGGCCTCAGACGTGGCGAGTGTCCTCTCGACGCTGTACGAACTGTTCGACGAGCGTGACGCCTCCGAGATCGAGATCAACCCGGTGATGGTGACGAACGACCGCGAGGTCGTCGCCGCCGACGCCGTGATGAACGTCGACGACGACGCGTTGTTCCGGCAGGCGGGGTTGGCAGAACTCGAAGCGGAGTCGTACACGAACGATCTGGAGCGGACGGCCGGCGAGTACGGCTTCGACTACGTCCGACTCGACGGCAACGTGGGGATCATCGGCAACGGCGCGGGCCTGGTGATGACGACGTTGGATCTGGTCGACTACTTTGGCGGCACGCCGGCGAACTTCCTCGACATCGGCGGCGGCGCGAAGGCCGAGCGGGTGGCGAACGCGCTCGATGTCGTGTTCGCCGACGACAACGTCGACAGCGTCGTGTTCAACATCTTCGGCGGGATTACGCGCGGCGACGAGGTCGCCGAGGGGATCAACACCGCGCTCGAACAGTTCGAGGCGATTCCGAAGCCGGTGGTGGTGCGACTCGCCGGGACGAACGCCGAGGCGGGGATGGAGATCCTGAACACGGATCTCGTCGAGGTCGAGGCGACACTGGAGGATGCCGTCGAACGTGCGGTCGACAACGCCAACGAGGTGAGCCAATGAGTATTCTCGTCGACGACGACACCCGCGTGGTGGTCCAGGGGATCACCGGCGGGGAAGGGAAGTTCCACACCGAACAGATGATCGACTACGGGACGAACGTCGTTGCCGGCGCGGTGCCGGGACGGGGTGGGCAGACGGTCGCCGGCGTCCCGGTGTACGACACCGTCGAACGGGCCGCCGAGGCCGAAGACGCCGACGCCAGCGTGATCTTCGTCCCGCCGGCGTTCGCCGCCGACGCGATTTTCGAGGCGCTCGACGCGCCGATCGACCTCGCGGTGGCGATCACCGAGGGTGTCCCGACACAGGATATGGCTGCGGTGAACGCCGCGGTGTCGGACTCGGAGACGACGTTGGTCGGCCCGAACTGTCCGGGCGTGATCACTCCCGGGGCGGGGAAGCTGGGTATCCTCCCGGGCAACATCTTCGAGCCCGGTAACGTCGGGCTGGTCTCCCGGTCGGGGACGCTCACCTACCAGGTGGTGTCGAACCTGACCGACCGCGGGCTGGGACAGTCGACGGCCGTCGGGATCGGCGGCGACCCGATCATCGGCACCTCCTTCGTCGACGCCATCGAACTGTTTGAGGCGGACCCCGACACGGATGCCATCGTCATGTGCGGGGAGATCGGCGGCGAAGACGAGGAACGCGCCGCGGCGTTCATCGACGACCACGTCGACACGCCGGTCGCGGGGTTCATCGCGGGCCGGACGGCACCGCCGGGCAAGCGGATGGGTCACGCCGGCGCGATTGTCTCCGGCTCCGGCACCGGCACCGCACAGTCGAAGATCGACGCGCTCGGCGAGGCGGGCGTCCCGGTCGGTGACACGCCCGCCGAGGTCGCAGCGATCGTCGCCGACTTCTGAGGCGTCGGTCGCCGCCGAGTTTCGAGTCGGCAGTCGGCGGCGGTGCCCGACCGAACGTGGACGCCCCCGCCGCGAAGCTTTTTTATTCGGGGGGCTGTCTCGTGTGTCGTGATCGAGTCACACGTCGCGAGCGCCGGCGTCGGCG
>JAHENP010000348.1 GCA_018609965.1 Haloferacaceae archaeon | reverse complement strand
CGCGCGAGGCCGCGACGGCCGCCCCCGCGGCGAGGAGCCCGTAGCCGGCGTACCGCAGCGTGGATCGGAGCCGTTCGAGTGCCATGCGCGAGTGTACGACTGCCGCCGACTTAACCAGTGTGTGATCCTTCGAGACAGTGACGGCGGTCTCGACTGTCGACCACCGACCGCGGGTTCACCGCCGGAGCCGCACGTCGAGACAGACGTTGAGTTCGTGTGGCGCGTACGACCGCACCACCCGCTCCGTCTCGACGGTCACGTCGTAGTCGTCCCCACTCGCGGCGGCGGCCGCCCGAATCGCCCGGGCACCGGGGCCGAACGGATCGTCTTCGTGTTGGATGTCGTAGTAGTGGAGCACACAGTCGTCGCCAGCGACCGCGACGGCGGTGTCGAGAAACTCGTCGGCGGAGTGTGGGAGGTTGGCGACAAGCCGGTCGGCCCAGTCGCGGTAGTCCACCTCGGTGTCACCCTCGCCATCCCCGTCTCGATCGACGACGCTCCGCACGTCCGCCTCGACAGCCCGGAGACGGTCGGCGACACCGTTCCGGCGGGCGTTCTCCCGGAGGTACGGGATCGCCGCGGGGTTGGCGTCGACGGCGACCACCTCCGCACCGCGGCTCGCGGTCGGCACCGCGAACGGCCCGACGCCGGCGAACATGTCGAGCACCCGCTCGTCCGGTTGGACCTGTTCGACGACGCGGTGGCGTTCGGTCGCCAGCCGCGGGGAGAAGTACACCGTCGTCGGGTCGAGTAAGAACCCGTGGCCGTACTCGCGGTGGACCGTCTCCGTCGACTCCCCGGCGAGCCGTTCCCACTCCCGGACCCGGTACTCCCCGGTCACCTTCGAGGCGCGGTTCAACACTGTCTGGCAGGGCACGTCCGAGGCGACGACCGCGTCGGCGACCGCCCGAGCCCGCTGTGGGTCGTCTTCGTCGATCACGACGATGTCGCCCAGCCGTTCGTACGTCGGCGGCTCGTCCAACAGGTCCGCGGGTGTCGTCTGCTGGCTCCGGCCGCCGGTGGCGCGGTCGACGACCGCGAGATCCGCCGGCACGGCGTCTGCGTCCACGACCGGGACGTAGATGTCGCCGTCCTCGACGGCGATCTGTCGGTCGCCGTCGAACAGCCCGGCGTCGACGAGCCGTTCGCGTGTCTCCTCGCCGGCCTCGCGCGGCACCCGGACGCACGGCGCGTTCACGCCTGTTCGTCTGCTGGCCGCGAACAAGGGCGTGTCGGTCACTCCGCGTCCGGGACGGGACCGTCCTCGGACGGCGTCGACCCTCTGTCGGTGACGGCGGTCACCCGCGGGGTGCCGGTCGTGGGGTCCTCACTCAGCTCCGTCGAGACACCGAAGGCGGTCTGGAGGGCGTCACTCGCCAACACGCTCGCCGGCTCGCCGGCCGCCCGAATCCCGCCGTCCGCGAGCAGGAGGAGCCGGTCACAGTACCGGGCGGCCAGATCCAGATCGTGGATCGCGGCGACCACCGCACGCCCGTCTGCGACGGCGTCCGCGACCAACTCCAAGGTCCGGACCTGGTGGTTGATGTCGAGACTGGCGGTCGGTTCGTCCAACAGGAGCGTCTCCGTCTCCTGTGCCAGCGCGCGCGCGAGGAGCACCCGTTGACGCTCCCCACCAGAGAGACTTTGGACAGACCGGTCGGCGAACTCGGCCACCTCTGCGGCCGCCATCGCCCGTTCGACCGCCTCGTGGTCTGCCGGCGTGGTCGTCCCGAACCGGGAGACGTACGGCGTGCGACCCATCTCCACCACGTCGGCCACCGAGAAAGAAAAGGAGAGTGTCGTCTCCTGGGGAACGGTCGCGACCTGTCGGGCCACCTCCCGGCTGGACTGGGCCCCGACCGGCTCGCCGTCGACACGGACGGCTCCGGCGTCCGGCAGGCGAGTGCCGTTCAGCGTGTGCAACAGGGTGGTCTTGCCGGCGCCGTTCGGGCCGACGAGCCCGACGAACTCCCCACGCTCGACGGACAGGGAGACGCCCCCGAGCACCGACTCACCGCCCAACTGTACCCGGAGATCCGTCGCGTCCAACACGTTCGTCACGGTTCGTACGCCTCCGCCACAGTCTGTCTCTCCGTCACAGTTCGTACACCTCGCGGGTCCGCAGCAGATAGAGGAAGAACGGCGCGCCGGCGGCGGCAGTAACGATCCCGACCGGCAGTTCGATCGTGCCGGCGCGGGCGACCGTGTCGGCGGCGACGAGGAAACTCCCGCCGGCGAGCGCGCTCGTCGGCAACAGTACCCGGTGGTCCGGGCCGACGAGCAACCGGACACCGTGGGGAACGATCAGCCCGACGAAGCCGATCACGCCGGCGACGGCCACCGCCGCGCCCGTCAACACCGACGAGATCGCCAACAGTGCGCGTTTCGAACGCTCCACGTCGACACCGAGCGCACTCGCGTCCACCTCGCCCAACAACAACACGTTCAGATCACGGGCGTAGGCGGCCAGCGCGACGACCAACGGCGGAACGACGACGGCCGCGGCGGCCACGTCACCCCAGCCGGCGTTTTTTAGATGACCCATCAGCCAGAACACCACCCGTCGCATCGAGTCACCCGAAAAGAGGATCATCGCCGAGACGACCGCACTCAACAGGGTCTGGATCGCCACACCGACAAGCAACAACGTCGCGGTCGGCGTCCGGCCGTCGCGAGTGGCGATCAGATACACCGCGAAGCCGGCGACGATCCCGCCGAGAAACGCCGCGAGTTGGAGCCCGATCCCGAACGGGAGCGCGAACGGGAGGACGATCGACGCGACCGCGCCGGCGGCAGCCCCCGAGGAGACGCCGACAATCGAGGGGTCGGCCATCGGATTCCGGAAGAACCCCTGCATCACGGTGCCGGCGGCCGCGAGCGCGATCCCGACGAACGCCGCCAGCAGAATCCGCGGGAGCCGCACCGTCCGGACGATCGCCGTGTGGGTGTCGTCGACTGCGAAGCCGAACGGGGCGTGTGTGAGGATCTCGACGCTGGGCACGCGCAACAGTCCGCTACCGCCGCCGGTGAACTCGACACCGACCGGGAGCCGGACGGCGTTCAGGATCACCTGTCCGACCTCGACGGCTGGGATCGACACCGGGCCGACTCCGGCACTCACCGTCACCACGAGCGCCAACACCCCGGTCAGCGCGACGGCGTACACTCCGGCTCGTCGCCACGCACCCGACGCGTCCACAAGCGCAGTTGATTTAGACAAGCATATATTGCCTTCGGTCCACCCGGTCGACGTGAGCGATCACACGACACTGGTGGTAGTAGCGCTCGCGGCGTTGCTCGCGGTCGCGCCGGCGACGGCGGCCGCGGGCGGCGTCGGGGGGGCGACAGTGCAGACGGGACCGGCAGACGCCGGTCCGGTGCAGGCACAGACAGAGGCGACGTGTGAGTTTCCGGTGACGGCGACCGACGCCACCGGAACGGAGGTGACGATCTCCGAGCGGCCCGAGCGGGTGACGACACTCCAACCCAGCGCCGCCCAGACGATGTGGGAGATCGGCGGCCGCAACCAGGTGGTCGGGGTGTCACAGTACGCGACCTACCTCGACGGCGCCGACGAGCGGACGAACATCTCGACGGGTGGGTTCGGCGGTGCCAGCGTCGAGAAGGTGGTCGGCACGGAGCCGGCTCTCGTGCTCGCGCCCAACGCCGTCCGCGAGGGAACCGTTGAGTCGCTCCGGGAGGCGGGGCTGACGGTGTTCAAGTTCGAACAGGCGGCCAACATCACGGATGTCCGCGAGAAGACAACGTTGATCGGCAAGCTCACCGGTAACTGTCCGGGCGCCACGGAGGCAAACGCGTGGATGGACGCGAACGTCGAGGCAGCCCGCGAGGCAACCGCCGACGCAGAACGGCCGACGGTGTTGTACCCGTTGTCCGGCGGGTTCGTCGTCGGTGAGGAGACGTTCATCACACAGATGATCCGCGCCGCCGGCGGGGAGAACGTGTTCCGCGGCGAGATCACCGGTTACCAGGAGGTCAACGACGAGGTGGTCCTCACCAGCGAGCCGGACGTGGTGGTGTTCGGCGACACGACGTCGTATCTCGCCGGGCAACAGCCGTACGATCAGCTGGCGGCCGTCCAGAACAACCGAACTGTCGTCGTGAACACGAACTGGCTCAACCAGCCTGCACCCCGGTCGGTCGTGTTCGCAGTGCGGAACCTCTCGACGGGTGTCGCGCCGGACGCGACCGGTGACGTAACGTTCCCGAGTCGTGCGTCGGTGACCGTCGAGACGGAGGCGGCGACACAGACCGCGACGGAGGCGTCGACAGAGACGCCGACCCCGACGCCGGTCGGGTCGACGGCTCCAGAGACCGAGACGAGTGAGCCGACGACGGCGACCGACACCCCCGGGTTCGGTGCCGTGATCGCAGTCGTCG
>JAHENP010000347.1 GCA_018609965.1 Haloferacaceae archaeon | reverse complement strand
TCGCCGAGTCGGTCGACGCCGCGGTTCACGTCGATGCCGCGTGGGGTGGGTTCTACCTCCCGTTCACGGACCACGACTGGTCGTTCGCCGACGCGCCCGTCGACACGATCACGATCGACCCGCACAAACTGGGGCAGGCGGCTGTCCCCGCGGGGGGGTTGATAGCGCGCGAGCCGGCGACACTCGACAGTCTCGCCGTCGCGACGCCGTATCTGGAGACACACGCGCAGGCGACACTGACCGGGACGCGTTCGGGTGCGGGGGTCGCGTCCGCGCGGGCGGCGTTCGACGCGTTGTACCCGGACGGCTACCGCGCGGCGCAGGAACGGGCCACCGAGTTGGCGGCGTGGCTCGACGCAGAATTCACACAGCGTGGGTACACCGTCCGACCCCGAGACCTGCCGGTCGTCGCGGTCGATCTACCGGAGTCGCTCGTCGCCCAGTTGCGCGAGGCGGGGTGGCGGCTGTCGCCGACCGCGGCCGGCGAGGCCCGGGTCGTGCTGATGCCACACGTCGACCGCGAGTCGCTGACAGCGTTGCTCGCGGATCTGGACCGGTTGCGGTAGCCGTCGGCGAGAATCACTGGAGTTTACTTCACGCAGAACCCCCCTCAAGCCGTGATCACCGCTCTCGACGGCGGCCTCCCGGCTGTCGGCGCGACCTTAGAGACGACACAGACCGCGATCCGACTGGCCGAGGCCGGACTCGCGGTGAGCCTGACCGAGTTCGCGTGGCTCGAACAGTTGGTCGAGACCGCGACCGGCCCCGCCGGGCTGGTGATCATCTTCGTCTACTCGTTTCTGATCGCGTTCGCGCTCCCCGGCGTGAGCGAGGTGGTGTTGCTCGCGCCGTTGGATCTGGGGCTGAGTGACTGGGCCCGGCTCACGATTATCGTCGTCGTCTCCGCGGTGGGGAAAGCGGCCGGCTCCGTGCTCGCGTTCCACCTCGGGCAGGAGGCCAAGGAGGCCGGCCCGATCGTCCGATTCCTGCGCAACTCCCGGTTCGACGTGATCGGCTGGTCGGAACGCCGGTCGGTCGAGGTCGCCCGGCGGTACGGCTACGCCGGGCTCGCGGCCGCGTTGTCCGTCCCCTTCTTCCCGGACACGATCTCGATTTACGCCTTCGCCGTGTTGGAGGAAGACTACTGGAAGTTTGCGCTCGCGACGTTCGCCGGCAGTGTTGGCCGGCTCGTCGTCACGCTCGGGCTCGCCGGTGTCGGGCTCGCGACGTTCGGCGGTTGAGTGGCCAGTCGATTCTCGGTCGTCTTCGCTCACCGGTCACGTCTCCGTGTCCGTCGCGGGCTCGTGGGCGACGCGATACCCCCCGAGCACGCGCTCCGTCTTGCTGACGGCGTACAGCCGGAGGTCGCGTTCCTGCCGCGAGACGACATCGAAGTCGTAGTGGGTCGCCTCGTAGGTGTCCTCGCGGTCGGCGACCGTCTCGCGGTGGGTCGAGAGCCGTCGGCGGGCACGCTCTCTTGACCACGACCGGACGGCGTCGACCCGGTCGTCGAACTGTGCCGGCAGTTCCGGCACGGACTCGACACCGACCGAGTCGCGCGCGGTTGCCATCGCGGCCAGCGTCGTCGACCCGGTGCCCCAGAACGGGTCGAGCACGGTGTCGCCGTAGACGGAGTACATCGAGACGAGCCGGTACGGGAGTTCGACCGGGAACGCGGCGCGGCGGTCGCGGGGCGTCTCCTCGTCTGTCACCTGCGGGGCCGCCCGCAGGTCGTCCCAGAGATCCGAGAACCACCGGTTGCGTTCCTCGAAGAAGTACGACGCCTCGTACCGGTGGTCGGCGCCGGGCTCGAACTCGCGCCGGTCGCCGTTGCGGAACACCAACACGTGTTCGTGTTCGAGCGTGACGTACGCGTTCGGCGGGAGCGTCCCCGACCCCATGAACTTCGTCGGGGCGTTCGTCGGTTTGCGCCACAACACCCCCGGGAGCTGTCGGAACCCCAGGTCGGTGAGCGCGTCTGTCACCCGGGCGTGGTTGGGGTAGAGCCGGAACTCCCCGGCGACCGTGCGGGTCGCGTCGCCCACGTTGACACAGACGACACCGCCGTCGACGACGACCCGGGCGATTTCCGCCCACGCGTCGCGCAACACCGCGTGCATCCGGTCGAACGCCGCCTGCCCGTCCCCGTCGTCGAGTGCGGTCGCGACCGCTGGGTCCATCGACGCGAACTGGTCGTCCCACTGTTCGATCATCGGGTACGGTGGAGAGGTGACGACGAGCTCGACGCTGTCGTCTGGGAGGGGGAGCCGTCTGGCGTCGCCGGCGTACACGCGGTGGCGTGTCCGACGGGACGCTGCGTCTGCGCGCATCGACCTAGGCGCTAGCCCCGTCGGATATATATCCTCCGTTTCGTAGTGGAAATGATTTCTACACGGGGATAGACCAGTCTCAGAGTGCTCTAGATATACAGACGTAACGACAGGTTACGAGCCGTCGGGTTGGAACGTCGACAACGGTTCGGGGTCGATGAGGGCGGCGAGTCGCTCGGCGTCGATTGGGAGGACAGTCGTCGGAGCGCCGGCGGTCAACACGGCGATCACGGTCGTCGGTGGGCCGTCTCGGTCCCCTCGGGAAACTCCGTTAGCTGGGGGTCGAAGTCCTCCCGGGCCCGGGCCGCCGTCTGGAACGACGCTTCGCTCTCGTGCACATCGGTCCGTGTGAACGAACCACAATGAACCGTTCGGCGGCACACCCCGTGGGTGACTGGTCGACGGGAAACACGCCCCGGTCGGCGGCGGCCGCCACGGAAGGGTCGGTTTATTGGGTGCGGCGTTCCACGTGTCCTGTATGAGCCACGAGGAGTTCCCGACGGAACAGCCGGCGGTGGTGACGTGTGGGTTGCCGTACGCGAACGGCGACTTACACGTCGGCCACCTCCGGACGTACGTCGGCGGGGACGTGTACGCCCGGGCGTTGGAGACGGTGGGGCAGGAAACCGCGTTCGTCTGCGGGTCGGACATGCACGGCACCGCAATCGCGGTCCAGGCCCAACAGGAAGGTGTCGACCCCGAGGAACTGTCGACGGGCTACCACGAACAGTACGAGTCGGTGTTCCCGGAGTTCGGCGTCGCGTTCGACAACTACGGCCACACACACGAGCCGGTCAACC
>JAHENP010000346.1 GCA_018609965.1 Haloferacaceae archaeon | reverse complement strand
TCGTCGCGCCGGCCGCCGACCCGTTCGACGGGTAGCTCACCCCAACTGTGCGAACACGAACTCCGTGCTGCTCCCCAACGGATCGGAGCTGGTCTCCGTCCGAATCTCCTCGAAGCCGGCCGCGCGCAACTCTGACAGTGTCGTCTCCCGGCCCGGCGTCGAGAAGAACATCTCGCCGCCCATCCAACCGCGTCTGACCGTCTCGTAGCGGCCACCCGGGAGTGTCGCCAACACCCACCCGCCGGGGCGGAGCACGCGCGCGAACTCCTCGTACACCTCGGGGTGGTGGTCGCGGTCGACGTGGAAGACGGCGTGGTACGCCGTGATCCCGTCGACGCTGTCCGTCTCGACCGGCAACGACAGCATGTCACCCTGCGCGAGTCGCGCCTCGGGGAGCGTGTCGGTTGCGAGTTCCAGGCCGGCCCGCGAGAAGTCGACACCGACCGCGTCACTCGGGAGGTTCGCGAGTGTCCGCGCACCGTCCCCACAGCCGACATCGAGGACGGTCGGTGCGGGCGGGAGTTCTGCGAGCAGGTCGTCGATCAGCGCGGCGTCCGGGCCGTCCGGGTCGCGGGCGTCGGCGTACGCCGCGGCCACGTCGTCCCACGCCGCTCGTACCTCGGAGTGGTCCACGACCGTCACAGGTGCCCGACGGGCTTCAGTCGTCCGGCTCTCCGGGTCACACGCCAGCAGAATCCTCCGCGGTGAGGCTATCGTCGGTGGTCGCTCGGCTGTCGGTGTCGTCAGTTGTCCAGTCGATCCGGGCGGGCCGTCACGGCGTCGAGTGCCGTCCCGACCTGGCGGCGGGTCTCGCTTGTCGTGCCGGAGTTGTCGATCCGGTGGTGGTCACAGTCGACCGGCTCGAACTCCCGGCGGATCTGGCGGTGGATCTCGAAGTCGGCGTCGCTGGCGTCCGCCTCGCGGCTCGCCAGCCGTTCGCGGACGGTCGCCTCGGCACAGACGACCCGGAACACACGCGGTCGAGCACCACACTCGCGGGCGGCCGCGACGGCCCGGTCCCGGAGCGCGACGGTGCGAAACGTCCCGTCGAGGACGACCGACTCGCCGGCGGCGACCCGTTCCCGGCCGCGGTCGAACAGTTCCTCGTAGACGGCCGCGGTCTCGCCGTCGGTGTAGGTGGGCTCCGGGAACAACTCCTTCCGGACCACATCCGTCCGGACGACGGTCGCGTCCAGTTGTCTGGCGGCCGCGCCCGCGACGGTGGTCTTCCCGACCCCCGGCGGCCCGCAGACGACCACCAACGACGGGTCCTCGGCGCCGACGACGCCGGTCACGCTGCCGGCGGAACGCGTCCCGCCGTCCGCCTCCGCTGTCGCACTCCCAGTGTGTGTCCCGCTGTCTCCCTCCGCCCCGCTGTCGGCCGTGTCACCCTCCGCGATACGGCCCCCACGTGACCCCTCTCGTTGTGTCATCGACAGTCTCCACGTACACCCCCCAGCATTTCAACCGTGTGGTCCGCCCGAGGGGTGTCACGACCCGGCCACCCGGGGGCCGTCTCGTCGTGTCCGACTCCCCATCGTTGCAACCCCACGGTCTGTTCTTTTTCATCGGCGCCGGCGAGATTGTGTGTCACGGACAGACGACCCGATCCGCCCCATCCACATCGACGACGACGCGGCGTTCTGCCGGCTCGTCGGCGACACGTTCGAACGCCAGCCGGGCGGACGGGGAACTCGTCGCCCGTGCGCTCGCGGCGGGTGTCACCACACACGTCGAGAAGGACACCGGCGGCATGCACTACCTCAAGCTCGGCAACCACATTCGGCGGGCCGTCTCGGAGGCGCGTGCAGAGGCGTCTGTCGACCGGCTGACCGCGGCGTTGGACACGACCCGGGAGTGTTGTCGACACCGACGGCCGCGTGAGCTACGCCAGCCGTGTGTATCTGACGCTGTACGGCCACGACCGTGAGGAACTGCTGGGCGAGCCCTGGAAGCGGCTCGAACCCGCGGCGGACACCGGCACGGTCGTCACCGACGTGCTCCCGTTCGTCGAGGAACACGGGAAGTGGGGCGGCGAGACTGTCGGTGAACGTGCCGACGGCTCGACGGTCGAACACGACGCGACCGTCACCGAGACCCCCGACGGGGAACCCGTCGTCACTGTCCGGGCGTTCGAACGGAACGGCGAAGCGGGGTGAGGACCCTACTCCACACACCCCCGCTTGGCGAGGTGGACCGCAGCGTTCTGCCCGCGTGCTACCCGGCCGACGGGACACGACTCGTCGGGGCAGGACAGCTCCCCGCCGACGACGGAGCCGGTTGCCCCACACTGGTGACAGTCGTCACGACGCTCTGGGGCGGCGACGCGTACTGTCGGAATCCCGGCCTCGCGGGCGCGGTCGGTGACGGCCTGCCGCGCGGCGGTCGGGAGCCACGCGCCGGTGCCGTCGTTGCTCCGGCGGCGCTCCCACAGCGTCGTCGTCCGCCCCCGTCTCTCCGCGAGGACGACCCGCGGCGCGTCGAACCGCCGGAGATACGCGACGAGGTCGTCGGCGGCCCCGTACAACTGCGGGCGAATCTGGTGCCAGACGGCCGCGAACAGCTGTGCCTCGCCGACGGTGCTGTCGAACGGCGTGAACTGGAGCGCGCCGGTCGTCGCCGAGAGGTGTGCCGCCCGCTCCCGGACGTGCGCGGCGTCGACGCTGAACCCGGTGGCGAGCGCCGGCTGGGCGGGCGCGGCGGCGAGCAGCGTGTCGGTGCCCGTCGAGACGCCGATGTCGGTTCGGCTGTCGTGAGTCGACTCTGTGGGGTCGTCGGCCGAATCGGCGGTGCGGCTCATCGGCTGCACCCCGCAGAAATCGGTAGTTGAGCGGCTGTCGGTACCACAGGCGTGGCGGAACGTTGAATACCGCCGGCTGGTTGCGTTAGCATGCTTCGGCGCTCTCCGGAGCACGGTTGGGCGTGGTGGCTCACGCCCGGCCACTTTTGGGCCGGTCCCGCGCTCCGTAGGTGTGAGTGTCGGCTTGGGGTGACTTGAATCTTTAGACTGGCGAGCGGGTTGAGCAGTGTGGGGTGTGGATGTGTCTAAGCTAGTCTCGAAATGGGCTGTCTGAGATACGGGTATCAACCGCATATATCTAAGTAAAAAGACACTACTAAGCGAATTGATCAAAAAGATATAAATTGGTATGCAATACATCAGGCATATGAGCCAGAACCCACTCGCTCCTCCAGTCGCTGTGGGTGTGTTGACGATGCTTGTTGTAGTGTTAGGGACGATTATGGTATTAGGTTTTGACTCGATTGGTTTTGCTGTTGGACTTGCTGTTCCATCATTTATCGCTGGGATGTTTATCGGATTAATTGCGCTATTCTTCGGGTGAGTGTCCAATTCTACTGTTCATCAAGGAGGAGGCCGCACGCTCACCTCAGACAGTCTCATTCGGCTCAAGCCCGTTCTCGGCGGTACGCTCGACCGCGGCCGCCTGCTCACGCTGGATCGCGCGAATCTCGTCGACGTTGGCGTCGTAGTACGACAACGCCTCGTGAACGTCTGCCATCGGGAGATCGAGCTGATCACTGACGTACGCCGGCGTCTGGTCTCTTGGTCTCTGGACCGGTCGGAGCTGTACGGCCTGTAACGAGCACGAAAGATGGCACACTGACTACAACTACATCCAGTCGTCGATTGCCTCGGCGACGAACCGCTCGCGGTCGCCGTAGGCGTCGACGACATCGAGGACCGCGTTTGCGGCCTCATGGGCCGAAGCGCGCTGCTCGTAGAGCAACATCAGTCCTGA
>JAHENP010000345.1 GCA_018609965.1 Haloferacaceae archaeon | reverse complement strand
TGGATCGTCCGGAACAACATCGCGACCAACACCGTCGGCAACACGACCGGCAGCGTGATCAGTTTGAACCGTTGCCACGGGGAGGCGCCGGCGACCTCCGCCACGTCGTAGAGGTCACGGTTCACCGACTGGAGCCCCGCGAGGATCAGCAACGCCATGAACGCGGTCGTCTTCCAGATGTCCGCGACGATGACGATCAACGCGGAGTCCTGTGGCGTCTGGAGTGGGGACCCGGAGATCAGTCCCAACGACTGGAGCGACAACGCGCTGTTGCCGGTGAAGATCCCGATGTCCGGCGCGAAAAACAGGTAGAAGATCATCCCCTGGACGACGATCGGGATCGCCCACGGGATGATGATCGCCACCCGGACCCACCGCCGACCCCGGAAGTCCTGATCCAACACGAGCGCCTGCCCGAAGCCGATCAGCGTCTCGAAAATCACGCTCGCGACGGTGAAGATCAGCGTCACCGTGAGCGCGCTCTCGAACAGTGCGCCGACAGTCAGCGTCTCCGGGAGGAACGGCGCGGGCATCAACGCGTTCCGTTCTCCGGAGAGGATCGCGAGGTAGTTCTCGAAGGCGACGAACTCGCCGACCGCGCCGACGCCGGTGATGTTGTCCGCGAACAACGAGAGCCGGAACGTCGACAGCAACGGCCAGAACGCCACTACGCCCAGCAACAACAACGCTGGTGTCAACAGGAAGTACGCGAACTGCGTCTCGGTGAGGTTCTCCATCCACCGGACGAACCGCGCGTACGGGCCGGTCTGTCCCGAGAGCCCCTCTGGTCGTTCGGTTGCCATCTTGGTGTGGTACTCTGTGTCGTGGTTGTCGTGTTTTGTCGGTGATACGTGTTGTGTCCGGACACGTGGCGTCCGGCCGCCCGCGTGGCCGAGAGTCCAGATGAGGACTCGGTATCGGGTTGTCTTTTCTGTTCAGGCCTGTTCCTCGATAGTGGCCATCGCGTCCGCGAGATCACTCAGCGCCGCCTCGGGCGCCTTCTCCTGACGGAGTGATTTGTTGACGGCCTCACTAACCTTCGAGGACTGCTGTGGCCACACCGCCGTCACCGGCCGGGGGACGGCGTTCTCGCTGGCCACCTGGAGCGTGTCGACGTACCGGCCGATCAGGTCGAGTTCCCGGGTCTGTTCGGTGTCGATCAGGTCCGGGATCGGTGGGATGTAGCCGCCGATCTCGAACATGTCGAGCCGGACCTGGTCGCTCTGGAGCGCCTGGAACACCTGGACGGCGGCCTGTTTCTTCTCGTCGGTCGCGTTCGGGTTGAGCGCGAGGTGCCACCCGCCAAGCGCGGAGGTGGAGCCGCCGATCTCCGGGCCGTACGGCGACTCGTCGGCGGTCGTGTGGTACGGGATCGGCATCACACCCAGATCCTCCCCGAAGTTCTCCTCCGAGCCGTTGATGTTGATCGAGTACGGCCAGTTGCGGAGCGCGACCGCCCGTCCATCGGTGAACGGCTTCCGAGACGGCTCCTCGGTGTAGCTAACGACATTCTCCGGAGAGATCTGTTCGTACCCCTCCAACGCCTCCGGGTCGTCCTGGCCGTGGATGAACGTCCGCATCATCCGGAGCGCGTCGATGGCCTGGTCGTCGTCGACGGTGATCTCGCGGTCGCCGACCGGGCCAAACAGGTTGTCGATCTCGCCGAAGTAGGAGCCACCCCACGACCCCATGAACTCGACGAAGTCACAACAGGCGAGCCCGACGTAGGCGTCCCCTTGCCAGTTGAACCCCTGTGCGGTCGTCCCGTCGTCGAGCATCCCCGAGAGCACCTCCCGCCCCTCGGCGACGACCGTCGAGAACTCCTGCCAGCTCAGTGGCTCCGTCGCCCAGGTGTCGAAGTCGGAGTCGGAGTACCCCGCCTGCCGGAGCACGTCCTTCCGGTACTGGATCGTCGGGAAGTCCGCGAAGAACGGAATCCCGAACAGGTCGCCGTTCTGGTCCGAGGCTGTGGCGACCATCGTGTCCACGTAGTCCTCCTTCACCGTCGAGACGATCGAGTCGGGAAGCGCCTGTGAGAGGTTGGTCAACTGCTCGCGGGCGACAAACGGAATCGTCCACCCGTTGTCCATCATCATGATGGTGGGTGTCTCGTTGCCTGCGTTCAGCAGCTGCTGGTACTTGGCGGCCCGGTCGCCAGACTCGAAGGAGCCGGCCGTCCACTCGATGCCGACGTTCTGCGGGAGCCCGCCGTTGTCCCGCATCGTCTGGACGATCTGGTCGCCCACGTCGGCGAAGTTCGAGTCCGTCGCCAACTCGACCGTGATGTCGTCCGAGGGCGGCTCCGTGCTGATCTGCTCGGAGTCCCCGCCGCCACCACCGCCGCCACCGCCGAGACAGCCAGCCAGCCCGTACGTCGCTCCCGAGGCGCCGGCCGCCGCGACGAACCGACGCCGCGAAACAGCGCGCCTCTGTGAGTCGTTGTCAGACATCCAACTCCCGGTTCGTCGACACCTCTCTTGAATCCTCTGGGTTTAACAACACCTGTTGTAACACCGACAATCGACGCGAGGGTGCCTCTCGCTCCCGTTCACGGAATATATCACGAACGAACAGTTTAGACCGCTCGACGCCGCTCGCGCCAGATTCGACCGCAAGCCGACAGGGTTGTACCCCACTCCCACAGAAACAATAATGATAGACTCTGCCGACAGCCGCAGCGTCGGTCTAGTGGGCGAGCGTGTCGTCTCTCGGGTGTCTGACTGTTGCTTGCGCGGGGGTCGGCCGTTGTCTGCGTTTTTCATGAGTGTAGTACCCGAGACAGCAAGCGAAAATTGTTCAAAATAGAAACTGCTAAGATGAGTGACAGAGAGGAACCCGGTGTGTCGTCGAGTAGGTCCCCACGGTCGGCAGTCGCGTCGGTGTTCGAACGACTCCCTGCGGCGGCGGTCGCGTACCTCCTCGACCCGACACCGCGGGTGTTGCGTGCGGCGATTGCCGTCTGCAACCGGCTGTCGACGCCCCCGGAGATGCGGTTGCTCGTCGCGCCGGAGCCGTTGGCGCGCCTGCGGGAGCGGTTTCTCCCGGCGAGTGCGACGGCGAATCTCACGGAACGTGGAGTGGTCCAGTTGGGTCGTTACGACGGGCCAGAGCGGCTCCCGGCGGTGGCGGCCGACGAGCCGACGACCACAGTTCGGTTCGTCGACGACGGCGCGGACGTCGAGACACTGTCCGGCGGTGTCGACCTGTCGCGGTGTCGGTCGTTGTGGGCGGACGCCCCGCGGGTCGGGCTCCAAACCCCGGCACGCCGCCGACTCACCGCCGGACTGGCCGACCGGTTTCCGCCGGGTGTTGTCGCGACCTTCGGCGCGGTCGCGGCCGCCGCCGCCGGACGTGGCGATCTCCGGCGGGGAACAGTGGCCGGTGGCGACGAACACGACCCGGGACCGCGTGGCCTGGCCGCGACACCCGAGGGGTTCGACCCGGTCGGCGCGGTGTTGGTGGCGGCCGCCAGCGAGGGGTGTCGCAACGACCGCGTCACCGACTGGGTGACAGACGCCCGACTCGCGGCCGAGAGCACCGTCTCGGAGCGAAAACAACGGCTGGCCGCACACGGCGTGATCGAGTCGCTCCCGGTCGGCGGCGAGCGAACCCACCGGCTGCGACTGACGCCGGCGTACGCCGACTGCGGGCCGCGGGCGTTGTTGGGCGTGCTCGACCGACTGTGAGTCACTGTCCCGACGGCTCGTCGTACCCGCGGCCCGACACCCCGACCCTGGGGGTTTTCACCGGCGGAACACAACGACGAGAAGAGTAAGCTACCACGGCCTGAAGGCCGTGGCCTTCCCCCCATGATGGGTTTCCAGCCACCGACCTGCGACAGACCATGGCGGACTGCATCACGCCGGTTCTGCCAGAGCGAACTGTGTGGTCCCCTCGGGCGTACTCTCGCCGGGCTTTATCCGGAGAGGACCGCTGGCGCGTCACATCGCTTCAATTCAGCGTGGACTCACACACGTCGCGCCACCAAGAGTGGTGGTCGGAGCGATGTGGTCGGCGTCCCGCTGTTTGAGGGCCGGCCTACGACGGCCCCTCCGAAGCGTCCAGTTTGGCCACCTCG
>JAHENP010000344.1 GCA_018609965.1 Haloferacaceae archaeon | reverse complement strand
GTCGATGTCCTGTTGCCTGGTGATGGCTCACACCGAACGGTTATCTGACGGCTAATCTCTGGAACCCGGACCCCCGCGTTCTCACTAGTGAGAGAGATTGTCACTGGAACGACGAACTCGCCAGAAGACATGCAGTGGATGGACGCCCTGATCGAGAGTGTCGACTGGTCGCCTGTGTCGGAGAGTACACGTCTCTGCCCGTCGGGGACCGACAGGGACACGCCGATTGTTTCGCTAACGGTGAGATCGGTGAGTTTGCTGCGAGCCTCGAAGTTGTTCGTCAGCCGCAGTATCGGCTTCTCTTCTGGCTCGTCGACTGTTGCAGTTGGTCTCAAGTCGTCGAATCCGACGTACGCGTTCTCGTCGTTGGCTACGTTGACGCTGACATTTCGGTCAGCTGTCACGACACTGTACGCGCCTGTCGCCAGCAAGGCCGTGACGGCTACGACTGCCAGCAACACGACTCGTTGCCGTCGTGTCATCTGTGTGTGCATTCGACGCCAATCGGTTTAGTAACGTGCCATTATCCCAGGGTGTACGCAGTCATTGAGTCGTTGTAGGCGGTGGTTGTGACGAATCCGGGACGAGTTGTGGGTGTTGTCTGGAGAGTTAACGGCCGTACTACTCGTCGTGTGGCAGTGTATGAAACCAGTCATCGTCCGTAATACAAGGTGGGTGTGGCCCCTTGGGTGTACTGTGTGCCAGGGTGATCCTGGCGACCCACGCGGGTGGCACGCGCCCGGTCGTTACCGAACTGGGGCGCGGGCGGTTCGACTCCGTCGGTGGGGCTCCCCGAGAGGGGGACGAACAACCATGCAACGACGCAAGATGCTGGCGGCCCTCGGATCGGTCGCCGTCGGTGGCGCAACGGCAGTGAGTACAGGCGCGTTCACGAACGTGCAGGCACAGCGGAACGTCTCTGTGAACGTTGCGGACGACAGCGACGCGCTGTTGGCGTTCGACGCCAGCTCGTCGACGAACAGTGCGTACGCGGACACGAGTGAGAATGCCGTCGCTCTCGATCTCGACGGGAGCACTGGCGACGATATCACTAGTTACAACGCGACGGGAGTGAATACCGACGCCCTGACCCAGATCCTCGACATCTTCAAGGTTCGTAACCAAGGGACCCAAGCCGCGGTCGTCTACGTCAACCCCAGCAGCGTTCCAGAGGACCAGCGGACCCAGACTGATGGGTTCGGGATCGACCCGCAGGCGTCGAACCGCCCGAACGGCGACTTTACGAAAGAAGAGACGGTCGGGGACGACAAGATCAGTCTGACCCACATCTACGACCAGGACTTCCCGAGCAGCACGAGCTACTACGGGGGGGGCAACGACGCGCTCGAGGAGTACGTGTTGGAACCCGGCGAGTCGTTCGACTTTGGCCTGTACGTCGACACGCGCAATGGCGACTTCGACGGCTCGTTCGATATGGAGATCGTCGCCGACGCCACGATCGTGCCGGACAGCTACGAAGGGGAAGGAGAATAACGAGACAGCATGAGACGACGCACCCTGCTGGCCGGACTCGGTAGCCTCGTGGCGAGCGGCTCGCTCGCTGTCGGGACGGGTGCGTTCTCAACGACGCGTGCAGAACGAACCGTGAGCGTCAGCGTCGCAGACGACGCGAGCGCTGTCCTCAAATTAGAACAGATTGGCACCGGTGGGAGAAGTATCCCGTCCGGGTCAAAGGTCACATTCAGCTTCCCCGGAGCGTTCGCCTCCGACGACCTCGGACTGGGGACGGACTCCGTCTACGAATTCGACACTGACTCCGGACGGAGCGTCTTCGGGGACACAAACGAAGACGAACAAAAGCTGGGGTTGCTCTTGATCAAAAATCAAGGAACACAGAAGATCTCAGTGTTCGCGCGTGACGAGAGCGAGTCGGCAGTCGACATCGAGATGTACGATTTTGACGGAGGCAAAACAGCACTCCGCAAAGACCCGGCCACGCTAGCACCCGGTGGTAAAGTGAAGGTTGGCTTCCGGATTAGAACGCACGGCGCGGTCAGCGGGAAGTTCAAGGAGAAGCTCACTGTCGTTGCCCAGGCGACAGAGTAGTCCACGCGGATGCAGGTGCCCCAGCCGGGGACACGGACAGCGGTTCGGCCCAGTCGGTGGGACTCGCCGAGAGGGAACGGCAATCACCGACTGTAATCGTCTCTCGGTGTGGTCACGTCGACTCCAAGTCGTTCGCCTCGTCGTCGGTGTCCGTGTCGGCCGTACTCTGGCGACTGGAGTCGAGAGTGCCATCCGTGTTGCTCGCGTCCGGCGTGTCGACCGAGCTACCGACGAACCCACCCAAGTTGTCCCAGTCGTCGGGGTCGCTCGTGTGGGTGTCATCTGCGGGGTCATCGCCCGTGACGCCGCTGTCGTCTGGGATGTCACCGCCGTCCGCACGCGACGGGCGCTCGGTCCCCGTGGTGTCGGGGATGTCGACCGACGGCAGCCCCTCCCGCAGATCGAACCCGCCCTGTTCGCGGACGGTCTCGGGGTCTGGGGGTCGGTAGCGGTACACCACGTCGCCGTACTGGACGAGGTAGTCGCCGCTCGGCTCGCGCAACACGGCCTCACCGGCGTCGACGGCCAGATCAACCAGGTCGGACAACGACTCCGTCTCGGCGACGACGCCGTCGGTCAGCGCCGACGGCACCGCACACTCGATCACCCAGTCGTCGAACTCGGCGGCGTCGGCGCGGTACGCCCGCCACTCCTGTTCGACGGGTGCGAGTTCGAACGCATCGGCTCGGCGGCCGACGACCAGTAGCGTCAGCCCGGCGAGTCCAACGACCACAGCGGCCGGCCCGCCGAGCTGTCGGGCGGGGCTAGGGTCGTTCGGGACCGTCTCCGAGCGTGTCCACTCCCGGCCGGCGGGTGGCGTCCCGATCGGTTGGAGCCGGTAGACGCCGCTCGCGACAGAGACACGGAGACGGCGGGTCCAGCTCGTCTCGACGGGCCGGCCGTCGACGGTGCCCGACAGCCGCACGCCGGCACGGAGTTCGGTGTACACTTCTCCGGGTGTCCCGCCGAGATCGGCGACCAGTGACTGGGTGCCAGCGTCGAGTCGGGTCGCGTTGAGCGTTGTCTCGACGGACAACTGCTCGCCGGGTGCGAGTCGCGCTCGCTCCGTCTGGAGCCGCCGCTCCGTCTGCCAGAGCGTCCGGCTGCCACCACCCGGTCCGTCGTCGGAGACGACGGCGCGTCTCACGACCGCCACGGCGACTGTCGTGGTGACGTTGCCCGACTCGGTTGCGGTGTAGCCGGGCGCAAACTCCGCGCGGAACGTCGGCGCGGCACCACTCAGATACGCCGACCGGTTCTGTAACGTGGTGTTCGTCGGGAAGACCGGGTTCGGCTCGGTCACGCGGGCACTGTGTGTGACCGTGTCTGTCGGCGACCACGCCGCGACCGCCCGTGATTCTGTGTGTGTCCCCGGTTCGACGTGTCCGGTGTACGTTGCCCACCCCCCGGCAGCGACGAGGAGGAGCAACACCACCGCGACGACACCCACCCAGTTCCCCACCACCCGCCTGAGTCCCAACCAGCGACGGTTCACGGTGAATCATCTGGTACTTAGCGTACAAAATAGTTCGTGTATCGGCGGGTCGAAGGGACAACGAGTGGCCACACAGCCCGAGCCAGAACGCGGTTCAACGAACAGTTTCCGGGCGGTCGGGGTTCACAGTCGGCGTTCAATCGATGCCTGAGCCGGCTTCAGACCAGCCGAGAGAGCGTATCAGAAGACGGACGCCTGTGCCGGTGTCGGGTCGGGTCGTGTAAGGTGGTCACAACAAAGACCCGGGGCGTGCAATTGGGGTACGATGGGTCGACGCGACGAGACACGGGTTGTCACGCGGCGGCGGGTGGCGGCCGTGGTGGTGGTGGTAGCGGCAGCCTCTGCGGTGACGGTGACCGGTGCGGTCGATCTCGGCGACGAACTCCTCGCGCCGGCCGACCAGATATACCTCCAGCCGGCTCCCGGCCCGAACGGAGCGTACGCGACACTCGACGGGAACGGCGAACTTCGAGTCGACATCGACGGGGTGATCGCAGACGGCGAGACCGTCCTCCAAGGGGTGTTCGTCGTCGGCAACACGGGCACAGAGCCGGCTCGGGTGTGGGTGACCGACGACACGGCGAGTGTCGACTACATCGCTGCCGACTGTGGGCTCGACCGTGGCGACACATGTCGCGTCCTCGCCGGTGAGACCGTCGCGGTCGGAGTCGTCGTCGACACCGAGAAGACGGTGTCGACCTCGTCGGTGACGATCCACGCGCGGGTCCCGGGAGCAAACGGCTCGGACCCGAACGCGACCGTCACCGGAGCTGGTGACGAGGTCCGTATCGAGGCCGGCGGGGTCGGCCCGTCAGAGGATGTCACTGCGAACGTGTCGGTCGGTGACGAGAACGTCAGCGTCGAGTCAGTCAACGCGACGACGAGCGAGCGGACGAACCTGTCGTTGTCCGTCGACGCCGGCTCCAACCGCACGGCGGCGGGGACGGACGTGCCCGAGCCGACGGCGTCGACGACGGTCGGCTACCTCCGTGTCGACCACGAGTCGCCAGCGGGGACGTTCGACGAGGTCGCGTTCCGGGTCACGGTCGAACGTGACCGGTTGGCCGCACTCGGTCGGGAGCCGGGGGCGGTTCAGCTCCTCCGGTACCACGACGGATCGTGGGAACGGATCGACACGACGCCGGTCGACACCACGGGCGAGACGCTGGTGTTCCGGGGGGTCACTCCCGGGTTGTCGACGTTCGCGGTGGCGGCAGTCGACGACCGAGGGGGCGTTACCAACAGGGCCGTGCCACCGACGGCGGCGGTGACAGGACCGGAGACGGCCGTCGTTGGAGAGCCGGTCACGCTCGACGCGAGCGCGACGACAGACAACGCTGGGGTCGTCCGATACCGGTGGGACACGGACGGTGACGGCACCGTTGAAACGGTGAGCGGGACTGCGACTGTCGAGTGGACGTTCGACACGCCCGGTCGGCAACAGGTTCGTCTGACTGCGGTCGACCGCGCTGGACTCACCGACGACGCGACCACGACTGTGACTGTCGGGCAGAACGCGACCGTGACCCCGAACGCGACCACTACGCCGAACGCGACCGTGACCCCAAACGTGACCACCACGCCGAACGCGACCGTGACCCCGAACGTGACCACCACGCCGAACACGGTGGCCACAGAGACGCCAAACGCAACGACGACACCGGAAACCACGGAGACGCCGACGGCGACGGAGTCGCCTGGCCCCGAGACGGAGGCGACGAGTGAGACAACGACAGCCGAGACGGCGAGCACGACGGCCGGAGACGACACACAGACATCGGCGACGGACGCGCCGGTCGCCGAGGCGTTCGGGTTCCCCGCCCGCGAGTTCGGGTTGTTGGTCGTCGCGGTGTTGTTGGTCGTCGTCGTCGGGTGGTACCGGTCACGACTGTGACCGCTGTCGGAGTCGGGCGAGTCGACGGGGTCGGTGTTCAGCCGTCGATCTCCGGGAGTGCGTAGGCGGCGACGAACGTCAGCGCGAACCCGAGAAGGTGGGTGTAGAGGTTGAGGACGGTGCCGTCGCCGGCCGGATCGGCGGGGAACGCCACGGCCGGGAAGCCGACGAGGACGATCCCGGCGACGAGACCGAGTTCGCCGAAGCCGACACGGCTGGCTGTCCGGCTGAACGTCCGGCCGGCGGCCTGCACCCGGCGTGCGACGACGAGCAGGTAGCCCGCTGCGACGGTGGCCGCGCCGCCGGCGACCGCCAACGTTCCCAGGCTCCGGGGCCGGACTGCCAACGCGATCAGTGTCACCTCGGCGAAGAAGACCAGCGGCGCGTCGCCGCGACGCCACCAACCCGTCGCCAGCCGCGTGGCGGTGTACTTGCTCGCGAACAACGCCGTGAGCGCGAGCAGTCCCATCGCGACACCGGAGAAGCCGTAGCCGACGCGTGGCCGGACGAGCGCGAGGTTGAGCGCCGACAGCGCCAACGGCACCGCGGTGTGGAGCGTGACGACGGCGACGCGGAACCGCGACAGCTCGTCGGACAACGCCGCCAGCGCGTACGCGACCGGGACGAGCAGGAGGTAGCTCCCGAGGTTGACGAACAGGTGCGCGGGATCGAAGTGGACGAAGTGGGCCGTGTAGGCGGTCAGCAGCGTCGGCGTCGCGTAGTCGAACACCAGCCCGCGTTTGATCGGCTCCGGGAGCGCGTAGACGGCACAGAGCACGACCGGCACGCCGGCGAGCGCGAGCGCGTCGGCTGTTGCGGCGCGTGCCTGGAGCCGGAACCGGAACGTCGCGGTGCGCATCGACTGTTTCTGGGGGGCGGCGGGGTTGGTTCTGGTGCGATTATGGGGAGTCAGGCGGTGCCTGAAGATCGGTCGCGTGGTTGTTGATGGGCGTTTCCGTCGACCCCCCGGGGGTTTGGGGGTGATTGCGGGTCGACGGAAACACTAAGTGCTCGGCGGCAG
>JAHENP010000343.1 GCA_018609965.1 Haloferacaceae archaeon | reverse complement strand
CTGCCGCCGCCACGTCCAACCCGAACCGGATCTCGAACCCGACCCGATCTGCGACGCGGTCGGTCGCCTCGGCGACGATCTCGAACGCCTCGTCGTCACCGACTGGCGGCGCCCAGGCGCCCTCGTCTCCTTTCGCCGCCGACAGCCCCCGCTCGTCTAACACGTCCGCGACGGCCGCGTGGACCTCGGTGTTCGCGAACACCGCCTCCGCGACCGACGGCGCACCCACCGGCGCGGCGAGGAACTCCTGGATCGCCGTCGACTCGGCGGCGTGCTCGCCGCCGCCGACGACGTTCCCGAGCGGCGTCGGGAACGACTCCCGTGCCCCCCGGAACGCCCCCCCGAGATGTTGGAACAACGGCAGTCCGATCGTGTCGGCGCCGGCCTTCGCCGCCGCCATCGAGATCGCGACGGCGCTGTTGGCACCGATCTCCGAGAAGTCGTCCGTCCCGTCTGCCGCGTGGAGTGCGGCGTCGACCTCCCGTTGGTCGCCGGCGTGGACCTCCCCGACCAGCCGCGGCACCGCCCGTTCTCGGGCCGCCGCGATCGCCTCGGAGGGTGGCCGTTCCACGGCCTCGTACTCGCCCGTGGAGGCGCCCGACGGCGCCGCCGCGCGGCCGAAGCCGCCCGCCGCCGTCAACACGTCCGCCTCCACCGTCGGGTTCCCCCGCGAGTCGAGCACGCGCCGCAACGACACCGCGTCGACGACCGTCATCTCACCCGCCCTCCCGCCGCACCGTGAACGGGAGCACACCCGCGTCGTACTCCTCGGCGGCGATCAGGATCGGCTCACTCTGCTCCGTCTCGACGAGCACCGGCGCACCGTACGCCACCTGCAGTGCCCGCGCACCGAGGATGCGAGCCTTCTCGTAGCGGTTGTATCGCTGACTCATTGGTAGGGACTCACCACGTCGACGAGGTCCGTGTGGCTCACCATCATCCGCCGACAACAGTGGCGGTCGACGCCGAGCTCGTCTAACACCTCGCCGGGGTCTTCCTCACCCTCCTTCGCGCGATCTTTGAACTCCTCCCAGCTGTCGCCGATGACCGTCCCGCACGTGAAACACCGGACTGGGATCATCATGGGTGGACCACCTCAGCGGTACGACTTCTGGTAACGGGCCCGTGCGCCGGGACCGCCCCACTTCTTCGGTTCCGACTGCCGGTCGTCGTTGACCAACAGCGACCGGTCGAAGCTCATGAACGCGTCGCGCAGCTCCGCGTCCCCGAGGTGTTGGACCACCCCGCGGGCGATGGCTGTCCGGGCGGCGTCTGCCTGCCCGGAGAAGCCGCCGCCTTCGACCGACACGTCGATGTCGATCTCCTCGCGGAGCTCGTCGTCGACGACGCGGAACGGCTCCAACATCTTCAGCCGGGACTGCTCCGGCTCGACCAGCTCCACCGGCGTGGAGTCGATGCGCACGCGACCCTCTCCGTCCCGCACTGTCGCGCGGGCGACGGCCGTCTTCTTCTTGCCTGACGTGTTCGTTACCATGTGACGTTGGCCCCCAGATCCTCGGACACCGCGCCGAGGGTCGTGAAGTTGATGTTCGACAGTCGGTCCAGCGACGTTCCCTCCAGCACCGTCGTCTCGAACTCGTCGTTGTCCGCGTACGGGTTCCCGACGTACACCCGCACCCGGGAGAACGCCTCCCGGCCGCGTTGCTTCTTGTGTGGCACCATCCCGCGGATGGCACGCTTGAAGATTCCGTCCGGTCGCCGCGGGTACGCCGGCCCCTGGTCGGAGCCGACCCGCTGACGCTCCCGGAAGGTCTCCATCGTCGACTCCTCGTTCCCGGTGACGACCGCGCGTTCCGCGTTGACGACGGCGATCGTCTCGCCGTCTAGTGCGCGTTCTGCCACCTTCGAGGCGACACGTCCGAGAATACAGTCGCGGGCGTCGACGACGACGTCCGCGTCGAGTTCTGCGAGACTCATCGAATCACCCGCACGTTCGACCCCTCTGGGTTGTTCGACAACGCTTCCTCCATCCGGACCGCCTCGCCGGCCTGGTCGATTTTCGTCTCCGCGGTGCCGGAGAAGTCGACGGCCGCGACGGTGACATCCTTCGTGAGAACGCCCGACCCGAGCACTTTGCCCGGGACGATCACCGTCTCGTCTCCCGCTGCGTCCGCGTACCGGTCGATGCGACCGAGGTTGACCTCTGCGTGTGTGCGCCGGGGCTTCTCCAGCCGCTCGGCCACGTCACGCCAGACGCCCGCGTCGGTCTCGCGTGCGACCGACTTCAGCTCGGCGATGAGATCCTGTAGTCGTGGGTTGGTCTTGCTGCTACTCATGGGTTGAGTCCTCCGTGGGTGGCCGGACAACGCCGGCCGTCTGCTTGGCGGCGCGTGGCCGCCGGACCTGTTTCCGGGTCCAATCTGGTCACCGTGGCTCCCGAGTGTGGCAGTGCCCGTGTCTGAACAGTGGTGACTCTCCCGGTCGGTCGAGTCACAGAATGCAGGGAGCAGGATTTGAACCTGCGGATCCCTATGGAACAGCGCCCTGAACGCTGCGCCGTTGGCCAGACTTGGCTATCCCTGCTCGCATCCAGGTGTAGCCCGGTGCCCGTTAAACCGTTTACGATCCCACACACCCCGGCGGCGTGACTGCCCGCCGTCGGGCGGCCGGCCGTGGGTGTGTGGGTGGTGTTCATACTGCGACTGCGTCTGCGAGTTCGTCTGCACGATCCTGTATCGACTCGACGGCACGAACAAGTAGTTCCTCGACGGAGACGGAGCCGTCTGTCTCGACGTTGAACACGAACGCGCCGGGCACGTCTTCGACACGAACCTCCCGGTCCGGATACCGCTGGGTGAGGTCGTTGCCAAACTCGTCGGTGTGGACGACTTCCCCGTCGTCCGTCTCGATCACGCCCCGGATGATCTCCGGGTCTGGCTCGTCGAACGCCTCGCGGTCGCCGACAATCTCCACCCGTTGGAGGTGTCGGTAGCCGACCGCGACACCACCCTGGTGTTTGGCGTGCGCCTTCCCCGAGTCGAGCACCGCGTCGGCTTCGAACTCCAACCGTTGGCCCTCCTTCAGCTCGACAATCGGGATGTCGTCGTCCGCGGGGACGACACGGTCGTCCGAACTCTCCAGATCGCCGGAGTACGCCGTGGCCGGCCCCTCCTTCTGGAGCGACAGTGTCGCCACGTCGCCGATCTCGTAGTCGTCCAACGGCGTCGTCAGCGGCGTCAGGCCGAGCCGGAGCCCGACCATCTCGTCGAACATCACCGAGGAGTTCTCCACGAACCGCACGTCGTCGACGGAGAACGTCGGCACGTCCGCGATCATGGCCCGCCGGACGCCGTTGGCCGTCGCTGGCGTCAACCCCCGGATCAACACCCGGGCGGAACGGTCCTCGCGCGTGACGAACGACACGTCGAACTCGTCCGTCATGTCAGAGCCTGTTCTTCTTGGGCGCGCGTGTCCCGTCGTGCGGGATCGGTGTCACATCCTCGATCCGGCCGATCTCTAGACCCGCGCGGGCCAACGCCCGGATCGTGGCCTGTGCGCCCGGCCCCGGCGACTTCTGTGCGTTGCCGCCCGGCCCTCGCACCCGGACGTGGACACCCTCGATCCCCTCGGCCTGTGCGTCCTCGGCGACCTGCTCGGCCATCTGCATCGCCGCGTACGGCGACGCCTCGTCGCGGTTCTGCTTCACGACGGCGCCACCCGAGGACTTCACGATCGTCTCCGCGCCGGTCACGTCCGTGATCGTGATCAGGGTGTTGTTGAACGACGCGAACACGTGTGCGACTGCCCACTTGCCGTCTTCTGTTTCGCTCATCTATTGTCCCTCCGCGCGTTCTGGGTGGAGTTCGTCCGCGAGCGGGCTCGTGTCGTCGAACTCGATCGCGTCCTCCTCGTGGACCTGTACCTGCGAGGCCGGCTTCGTCACCCGGGCGCCGGCGACCGTGACGTGACCGTGGACGATGAACTGGCGTGCCTGCTGGGGTGTGTTCGCCAACCCCTGTCGGTAGACGACCGTCTGGAGCCGACGCTCCAACACGTCCGTCTCGTCCAACGACAACACGTCCGAGATCGTCTCCGTCTCGTCGAGGATACCGGCCCGTTGGAGACTCTCGACGAACTCGCTGCCGGCCGCGCGGGCGGCCTCAAGATCACCCTGCGCCTCGCCGATCAGCCGTCGCGCCTCGCGTCGGTAGTTCCGCAGTTCCGACTGGGCGCGCCACAGCTCCTCTTTGTTCTGGAGGCCGTAACGGCCGACGAGTTCCGACTCCTCGGCGATCCGGTCCTCCTGGTACGGGTGGTTCGGCGTCTCGTACCGCTTGGTAGACGAGCCGGTCGTCATTCTTCCTCACCCGCGTCTTCCTGTTCTTCCCGAATCTCCTCGACGTTCACGCCGATGGTGCCCTCCGTCCGCCCCGTGGACTTCGTCCGTTGGCCACGGACCTTCTGGCCGCGCTTGTGACGGACACCGCGGTAGGAGTCGATCATCTTCATCCGGTTGATGTCGTGGCGCCGCGCCTCGTCGAGGTCAGAGCCGACCTCGTGGGTGGTCTCTCCGGTGTAGAACTCCTTCTGCCGGTTCGCCATCCACTCGGGGACGTGGTCTTCGAGGCTCTCGACGACCTCGACGACCCCCTCGATCTCGTCGTCTTCGAGTCGGCCGAACGTCGCCGTCCGGTCGACCTCGGCGGTCTCCGCGACGAAGCGGGCCGCCCGTTTGCCGATACCTTTCAGTTCTGCGAGACTACGTTCGACGGTCTTCGTCCCGTCCAGGTCGGTCTGGCCGATCCGGACGAAGTACTGGAGGTCCTCGTCGTCCTCCTGTTCGTCTGGCGCGTCTCTGTGATCTTCTGCACTCATGTCTTGTGGTGGAGACAGCGTTGCGGCGGGGATTCGAACCCCGGAGGCTTACGCCACTGAGTTAGCAACCCAGCGCCTTGGACCAGGCTAGGCTACCGCAACACGGCTGTCGTATCGCCGCCCTCTCGGACTCGGGGCCTGCGCCCCTGCAGGTCTGCGTTCGGTCGAACGGCACTGCCCCAATTAAGGCTGACGGAACAGTCGCTCGCCCGCCGCCGAATCGGTCGACGGAACGACGGCAATCCGACCGACACCACGACCCCGAGTTGCCCGACACCACGACCTCGGGTTGCCCGACACCACGACCCCGAGTTGCCCGACACCACGACCTAGAGCCTCTTGCTGTGGCCGGCAGCGTCACGACTCAGCCGTCGGCAGTTCCACGACGACCGTCGTCCCGTCGTCCGTCTCGGGGAATCGGAGCCGTCCGTCCGACCGGTCGACGACCAGCCGGGCCAGCCACAGTCCCGCGCCGCTCCCGTGTTCCAGGTCCGTCTCCCGACTCTGTTGGATCACCGACCGTTCGTGTGCCGGAATCCCCGGTCCGTCGTCGGCGATCCGCAGCTCCGCCACCGCGCCACACCGCTTGGCGGTGACCCGGACGCTCGGCTCGCAGTCGTTGTGGTCGATCCCGTTCTCGGCGAGACACCGCACCGCCAACGGGAGTTCCTGGTGGGCCTCGACCCGGAGCCCCGACGGCACGTCGGCCGTGATCGCCGCCTGCGGCTCCGCCTCCCGGAGCCGTCGCACCACCGGCTCGACCGCCCGTCGGACGGACAGCTCCCGAACCGGCTCCGTCCGGTCGACGACGCGTTTGATCTGCCGGGCGCGCTCGCTCGTGTCCGCCAACCGGTCTGCGGTCCGTTGGATCATGTCCAACAGCTCCCCACGCCGGTCCGGCGTCGCCTCCCGGGCCGCCGCGGCCGCGCCGCCGATGACGTTCAGATCGTTCCGGAGGTTGTGCCGCAACACCCGCGAGTAGACATCTTTCAACAGGTCCAGATCCGTCTGCCGCTGGTGGAGCCGTTCGCGCGCCTCGATTCGGTCGTACGCCGCGCCGACACTCGCCGTCAACAGCTCCGCCAGCTCCAGGTCCGTCTCGTCGAACGCCGCCCGCTCGTCCGACACCGCCGCGAACGTCCCGTCGTCCCCCAACGGGACGACCAACCCGGACCGGAACGAGTCGTGGGCGGGTTCGGCGACCGGGTTCGCCGGCACGTCGTCGATCAACATCGGCTCACCCGTCTCGACGACCCGGCCGGCCGCCCCGTTTTCCACCCCGCCAAGATGGTCGCCGGCGGTCATCGGCGTCTGCGGGGAGACGGCCTCCGCGACGAACGACTCCCCCTGGCGCCGGCTGATCAGACACCAGTCGAACGCCAACACCTCCCCGGCGGCCCGCACCGCCTCCGACAACAACGTCTCCCGGTCGGTACACGTCTCCAGCGAGGTCGCGACCGCGTGGAGCCGTTCGATCTTCCGTTTCGACTCCCGCAGGTCCCGTTCTGACCGGATGCGCGTCACCGCCTCCGTGACGTGGATCGCCAACAGCTCCGCCAGCTCCAGGTCCGTCTCGTCGTAGTAGTGCGGCTCCGCCGAGATCGCCTGCAACACGCCCGTCTCGCCGATCGGGACGGACACCCCCGACCGGAAGCTGTCGGCGGCCGGCTCTGCCCGGCTGTGGGCGGTCGCCTCGCCGACGAGGATCGACTCGCCCATCTGGAACGTCCGCCCGAGCACTCCCCGTGTGTCCTCGTACGGTTGGAGCGGTGCCGCTGGATCTGTCTGTGTCACCGGCACCAGCTCCCCCTCGCGGTGGACGAACACGCCACACACGTCGAACTCCAACACGTCCTCGGCCGTCGTCACCGCCGTCTCATACACCGCCTCCGTCGTCGTCGCGGCGGCGATTCCCGAGGCGGCGACGTGGAGTGACTCCAGCTTCGCCGCGTCGTCAGCCCCGAGGCTCATACCTAGACATACGCATAGTGCCGTTTAATTCTTTCTTACTATATTTTGGTAAAATTTCACGATAGTTGTGGTTCCCCGAACTGTGTTTCAACACGACAGAGGCAACAGAGTACAGGAGGCGAGTCACTGCTGAACGCGACAGACACACACATGAGGAACGTATATTGTGAGCAAAGTAATAAGAATCTCACAGTACTCTGTCCCCGAGCAGAATACTTATATTGATGTTCATTAGGTATTTTGTATGCCGAACCCGGTTCTCGTCGTCGACGGTCTCTCCAAACAGTACGGACCAGTAACAGCCGTCGATCAGGTCAGTTTCTCCGTCTCGGCAGGAGAGGTGTTCGGGTTGTTGGGTCCGAACGGCGCCGGAAAGTCGACGACGTTAGACGCACTGATCGGGTTCACCGAGCCGACGAGCGGCGGCGGAGCGGTCGCAGGCCACGACATCGTCGAGTCGTCGACTGCCGTCAGATCTGTCACCGGCGTGCTCCCGGAAGACTGCGGTGTCTACGAGGAGTTGACTGCAGTCGAGCACGTCGAACTGGCCGCGCGTGCGAAAGAAGTTGATTCTGCCCCCGAGCGACTGCTCGGCCGGGTTGGGCTTACCGAGGAGAGCTGGTCACGCCCCGCTGGGGGGTTCTCGAAGGGGATGGCACAACGGCTCCGGCTGGCGGTCGCGCTCGTCGGCGACCCGGCGTTGCTCGTGCTCGACGAGCCGCTGTCGGGGGTTGATCCGGACGGGATCGCCGAACTCGCGCGGCTCATCGAACAGATTGCAGAGACAGGGGTCGCTGTCGTCTTTTCCAGTCACGATCTCCCGCGGGTGGAGCGAGTGTGTGATCGTGTCGGAATTCTGAACGACGGGGAGTTCGTCGGTGTCGAACGGCTCACAGGCGACCGGACGACCGAACTGATCCTCTCGACAGACACGCACCCGCGGTCGTCGGCGCTGTCAGAGTTGCGGGCACTCGACGGTGTCGAACAGGCCGGCTGGCAGGACGGGGGTGTCCACCTGACGGTGACGGAGCCGACGGCGAAAGCGGAGGCGGTACAGACGCTCGGCTCACACACGCGGGTTCGGGACATCAGGACTCGTGAACGGTCACTCGACGAGATATTCGCGGCGTACACCGCGAGTGAGGAGCGTGACGACACCGACGTGGCGACCCGCCGGGAGGTGACAGTGTCGTGAGCGTCCGGGTTGTCGCCGGCCACGATCTGCGGCGCATCCGCCGTTCGCGAGGACTGGTCGGGCTGGTCGTTGTTTCACTCGTCGTGTTCGTCGGGGGGTACCTGATCGGCGGACTGCTCGGCTCCGGACAGGACCCAGCCTCGGTGGTGCGGGTCAGGCTACTCGCGATTTGGCTCGTCGCCGGACCGACCGTCGGATTCGTCGCGACAGTCGTGGGTGCCGCCGGGCTCGCGGGCGAACGAGAGGCTCGGACGCTCAGGCTACTCGCGAGCCTCCCGTTGTCTCGGGCACAACTGGTGTACGGGAAGACGGTCGCACGGGCGGGTGTAGTTACTGCCGCTGTCACGCTCGGGACGTTCGTGTCGCTCACTGCGGTTGCAGCCGGGACTCCAGTGACATCGACGGGGCGGCTCGTCGGGTTCGCCGGGTTCACACTCGCGGTCACTGTGAGTTACGCCGCCGTCGGTGTCGCCGTCTCGACAGTCGTGTCGGCGGACCGTGTGCGTGCAGTTGCTGTCGGTGTGTTCGTCGCGACGCTCGTGTGGCCGCGGATAATGGGGTTCGGTGTCGAGACGTTCGGCAGTGAGCGGATCGAGTTGCTGTGTCAGTTCCTCGGGACACTCACCCCGTTCGGCGCGTACAGTCAGGTCGTCAGTGACAGTGGTGCGATCCTCGCGTACGAACCGACCTCGGCGGTGCTCGGGTCCGGGGTGATGGCGCTCGTCATCCTCGCGTGGACCGTCGGATCACTGCTCGTGGCACGCCACCAGTTCCCGAAGACGGCGCTGTGACACCACAGACGACCGTCCAGATGCGGTTCTGTTCTGAGTTAGATCTCCACGCCGACCGCCTCGTAGTCCGTCCCCAACACCACCATCGTCTGTGAGCGGTCGAACCCCTCCGTGTCGGCGATCCCGTCGAACATCAGATCCCGGAGCGCGTCCGTGTTTTCCGCGAACACTCGCATCACCACGTCCCACTCCCCGGTCGTGAGGTGGATCTCTCGGACGCCGTCGAGCGCGCGGAGGCGGGCCAACGACGCCTCCTCGTGGCCCTGTTCCACCCGGAGGCCGACGATCGCGGAGACGCCGTAGTCGACGGCACTCGGGTCGATGTCGGCGTGGTAGCCGCGGATCACCCCCGCCTCCTCCAGTTGCGAGACGCGGTCGTGGACCGTCGCGCTCGACATGTCGATCTCGCGGGCGATCTCCGAAAACGGGGTGCGTGCGTCAGACTGGAGCAACCGGAGAATCTCCCGGTCCGTCTCGTCGAGTTCCATGTGCTCGTCTCTACGACGGGAGTACTTCGGGATTCCGTCTCTGTGTGGGGGTAGCTCGTCTCCGTGTGCGCGGCTCGTCTCCCGGCGACTCAGGTGAGTTTGTCGAGCGCGCCGAAGAAGTCCGTCGTCGGGCCGGCGACCCGCACCGGCGGCTCTGTGGCGACGACCGTCACCTCCGTCGGTGTGTCGAGGTGTCGTTCGTCCCGGCCGTCGGAGACGACGACCGCCTCCCCGGTGTCGACGCGCACGGTGACGGTCGCGTCCGCGCCGACCGTCAGCGGCGGCATCCCGTCTGCCGACGCCATCTCGTTGACCACCAGCGCGTCCAGTGCGGGGTGGACCAACGGCCCGCGCTCCGAGAGGTTGTAGGCGGTGCTCCCCGTCGGCGTCGCGATCAACACCCCGTCTGCCCGCCCCGCGGTGTAGACATCGCCGTCCACCCGGACGGTCACGTCGACGGCGCCGCCGTGACCGCGGCGTGGCCCGCCGACGACGATCTCGTTGACCGCCAGCCGGCTCCGCCAGCCGTCTCCCGACGCCGCGATGCGTGGCACCTCGCGGGCCGCGAGCCCGTCGCCGTCCCGGAACGCCGCGACCGCCCGCATCACGGCCGTCTCGGCGTCGTCCGGGTCGACCGCGTTCAGGAACCCCACCTCGCCGAGATTCACCCCCAACACCGGCGTGTCGCCGGCGCCGTGGGCCGCGTACAGAAACGTCCCGTCGCCGCCGACGGAGACGACCAGATCCGTCGTG
>JAHENP010000342.1 GCA_018609965.1 Haloferacaceae archaeon | reverse complement strand
CCGTAGCCGTGGCCGACGACCAACGCGAGCGCGTTCGCCGCCAGCAACGCACCGACGATCGGCGCGTCGGCCGGCCCGACGCCGTCGGCCAACAACGGGAGGTAGGCGAACGGGAGGCCGATGGCGGCGTAGAAGCCGACGGCACGCAGTGGTGTCGCGGCACCCGTCGAGAGCGACGACAGCGTCGCCGAGAGCAACGACATGGTTCCAGAGAGCGATTCGTCAGGGCGACTCGATTTCGACTGTCCGGTGGAGGGCGGCATCTGTTGATCGCGGGCGGATGTGCCCACCCCACTCTACAACCCTCGGGGACATATACCCCGCCGAGCGTTCCACTGTGTTTGGCGTGTTTCACGTCGCTGCGACGGTGGTCGTTGCGTTTCACGACCGGTGTAGAGACAGTTAGAACGTTTATACAGCGTTCCAATTTTTCTTCTTAGGACCGTGTCACCCCACCGACACCGTGTCATTCGGCAGCACCATCACTCGAAGACAGACGAGTCGATGGTTTCGCTGTTGACGATTGACGACTGGTTGTTGTCCGCCCGCGGTTTCGACTTCACCGTCAGTACGCCGACCGGCATCGTTCCTTGGACGGCGACGATCGACCCCTCTTGCGGGGGGAGCGCGTCTCGGCTGTCGACGTGGTCGCTCTCGCCGCCGGCGAGGACACGCGCCCACGTCAACTCGAAGTGATCGTGATCGAACAACGACTTCACGACCGTCGGCTTCGCGCTGAACACACTGAACCGCTTGTCCTGTCCGCACATCGTGATTGTTGTCTCCTTCTCATCGCCACCCAGCTCCGGGTCACGGTCGACGTAGTCTGCGAGCTCAGTCACAGGTTATCCTTGGATACGCACGTACAAGTGTGTTCGCCGTATGTTGAACACGTTGAGCCGTCGGTCAGTGTCGCTGAACTCCTCTCAGTTCCACGAGCAACGCCCGACGCTTCAGCAGCGCGAACCCGGCGACGATCAACAGGAACCCGACGACGGTGGCGGTCGTCGGGCGCTCGCCCAACAACAGCCAGCCAACCACCGCCGTGACCGGCGGGACGACGTACGAGACGAGGTTGATCTCGACGGAGCCCAGACGGTCGAGCAACGTGAAGTACACCAGAAACCCCAGCCCGGAGGCGACAACCGAGAGAAACGCCAACGACCACACCGCGGCGGGGTCCCACCGGACCGTCGCCATCCGCTCGCCGATTCCGAACGCCGCGAGGTGGAGCAGACCCGCACCCCCGAGCATCGCCCACGCCTCCAAGGTCTCGCTTTCGACACCGGCGTCCAACCGCTCGGTCAACACGGAGCCGAGCGCGAACGCCGTCACCGCCGCGAGTACGAGCAGTTTCGCGACCACCCCGCCCGCGAGGAGATTCGACGGGTCCGGGTTCGCGAGCACGACCGCGCCGGCCGCGCCGACGAACAACCCGACAGCGCCCAGCGGGCTCAGTGATGCATCCGGCAACAACAACCGGGAGAACCCGGTCGTCAGGATCGGGTTGAGGCCGACGATCACCGCCGCGGCCGCGCTCGTCACCGCCGGGTCTGTCTCGCCGACGAACAACAACGCGTGGTAGGCCGCGATCACGAACACGGCGCCGACGCCGACCGCCGTCCACGCTCGCCGGCCGCGCGGCACGGGGTCGTCGGCGGCCCAGACGGCGTACCCTAACATCACTACGCCGGCCACGTCGAACCGGAACGCCGCGAACAACACCGGCGTCTCGAAGAAGCCGGCCGGCGACGCCGGCGTCCCGAGTCCGGCTTTGATTGCGACGAACGCCGCGCCCCAGACGGTCGCCAACAACAGGAACAGGCCGGCGTTGCGGTACCGTGTCACGGACACACCTCGGCCGTCGGTCGGGAGAAACGTGACGGTCTCAGGACCCCTCGCCCGAAGCGAGTTCGTCGGGGTCGACGCCGCCCAGCGCCGACTCCACGCTCGGCTCCGCCGGCTCGGATTCATCGAGATCGTCACGGTAGAGGTGACACGCCGCCGTCTGGCCGTCGCCCCGGTCGTGGGCCGCCGGCACGTCCGTCTCACAGACGGAGCCGAACCGGTCGGTGAGTCGTTCGACGGTCGCTTCGACACGCCCGTTGGCGAGAATCTCCAAGGCGTCTTCGAGCGTGTCGGCGTCCGCGCCGGCCAACCCTGTCAGCCCGAACTCCTCGCGGACGGCGCGTTTGAACGCCGCGTCGTCCCCCTCCTCGGATCGGAACCGGTCGAGCCCCAACTCCCCGCGGGCCAGCCGGTCACGCAGTGTGAGTATCGCGCGGTAGTCCGTCTGGTCGGTCTCGACGCCCGCCGGCGGGATCACCTCCGGACACCGCGTCCGGAACCGACACCCCGAGGGCGGGTCACGCGGCGACGGCACGTCACCGGCCAACGGGTCAACCCGGCGGCCCTGTTCGGCGACCTCCGCCCGCGGGACGGACTCCAACAACGCTTCCGTGTACGGGTGGGTCGGCGACTCGAAGATGTCCGCGGTCGTCCCCCGTTCGACGATCTCGCCCAGATACATCACCGCCACTCGGTCACAGACGTGTCTGACGACGCTCAGGTCGTGTGCGATGAACAGGTACGTCAGCCCGTACTCCGCCTGAAGATCGTCCAACAGGTTGAGAATCTGCGCTTGGACGGAGACATCCAACGCCGACACCGGCTCGTCTAACACGACGAACTCCGGGTCGAGCGCGAGCGCCCGGGCGATGCCGACCCGTTGGCGTTGCCCCCCGGAGAACTCGTGTGGGTAGCGGTCGATCTGGTCGGCCGACAGCCCGACCCGGTCGAGCAGTTCGGCGGCCTGTTCCCGGCGCGCCGCCGCCTTCGAGGTGTCCGGCGGCGGGTCGGCCGGCAGGTCGTGGATGCGCAACCCCTCGGTGACGATGTCGCCGACGGTCATCCGCGGGTCGAGACTGGAGAAGGGGTCCTGGAAGACGATCTGTGCGCGTTCACGGAACGCAGTCAACTCCTCGCCCGACAGGTCGCTCAGATCCCGGCCGTCGAACGTGACGGTGCCGCCGGTGGGCTCTCGCAGCCGGAGCACCGTCTCGCCGGTCGTTGACTTCCCACAGCCGGACTCGCCGACCAACCCCAGCGTCTCGCCGCGCCGCACGTCCAGATCCACCCCGTCGACCGCCTGCACGCTCTCCGGATCGCGTCTCAACAGGCTGTCGATCACGGTGTCGTTCTCGTAGTAGTACTTCTCCAAGTTCCTGACGCGCACCAACGGCTCCGTCCCGCTCGTGGCGTCACTCACCCGACACCACCCCGTCGTCGGTCGCGCCGTCTGTGTCGTCTGTCACACTATCTGTGTCGTCGATCACACCGTCCGTATCGTCTAGGGCAACCGCGGGGTCGTACTCGCGGTCGGCGAGCACACATTGGACGGCGTGTTCCTCGCTCGCGTCGCCGTCGTACTCCGGGACGGGTTGGCGACAGTCCGCCATCGCCTTCGGACACCGGTCGGCGAAGTAACACCCCTCCGGCATCTCCCGGTCGAGGAGGCTCGGCACGTTCCCCTCGATCGGTTGGAGCCGCGCGGCCGGAGCTTCCAGATCCGGGACGGAGCCGAGCAACCCCTGTGTGTACGGGTGGATCGGGTCGTCGAACACGTCCGCCAGCCGGCCACGCTCGACGATCTCGCCGGCGTACATCACGCCGACCCGGTCACACATCCGCGCGATCACGCCCAGATCGTGGGTGATCATCACCACACTCGTCTCACCCGACTCCTGGAGCTCGCGGAGGATGTCGAGAATCTGCGCCTGGATCGTCACGTCGAGCGCGGTCGTCGGCTCGTCGGCGATCAACACGTCCGGCTCACCCGCCAACGCCTGTGCGATCATCGCGCGTTGGAGCATCCCGCCGGAGAACTGGTGGGGGTACTCGTCGGCCCGCTCGGCTGGGTCCGGAATACCAACCTGCTCTAACAGTTTGATCGCACGGGCGTGACTCTCCTCGTCGGTGTAGCTCCGCGAGGGGAGCACGGCGTCGACGAGCAGCCGGCCGAGCCCGTACCCCTGGGTACGGCTCCGGGTGCGACGCGGGTTCCCTTTCGCGCGCCGTTGGACCTCCACTGCCTCGGCGATCTGCTCGCCGACCGTCACGGACGGGTTCAGCGACGACATCGGGTCCTGGAAGATCATGCTGAACGACGAGCCGCGGAGCGACCGCCGCACCGTCGCCGGCACCCGCCGGAGATCGACGTGGTCGCCGACGACGGCGTCGCTGCCGGCGAACTCCTCGGCGAGCTCGGCGTCGCGGTACCACACCTCCCCGCCGGTGATCTCCCCGGGTGAGTCGACCAGGTCGATCAACGACAGCGCGGTGACGGACTTGCCGGAGCCGGACTCGCCGACGATCCCCACCACCTCGTTGTCGCGAACCTCGAAGGAGACACCCTCAACCGCGTTGATCTGCCCCTCCTCGGTGAAAAATCGGGTGGAGAGGTCGCGGACGGCGACGAGCACGTCGTCGTCAAGTGCGGGGGCGCTCACGTCAGGCACCCCCCTCTCCTTGTATCCCCGGATCGAGCGCGTCACGCAGCCAGTCGCCGATCAGGTTGATCCCGATCACCGCGACCATGATGGCGAGTCCGGGCATCCCCGCGATCCACCACTGGCCCGAGGAGACGTAGTCCCGCCCCTGTGAGATGTCGAACCCCCACGACAGCGTCGTTCCCGAAAAGCCCAGGAACGACAACGACGACTCCAGCAGGATGATCGCCGCCACCTGCACGGTGCCGAGGACGATGATCGGCGTGATCGCGTTGGGCAACACGTGGCCGGCGATGATCCGGCCGTCGTCGGCACCGAGCGCGCGCGCGGCTTTGACGTACTCCTGATCGCGGAGGGACAACGCCTCACCACGGGCAATCCGGGCGAACCACACCCAGTTGACGACGCCGACGACGACGATCACCGTCCCAGGTAACACGAACGTCGCAGGCATTTCTTGTGCGAAGCCGGCGGCGACGAACGGGTCCGGGACGGCGACGCTCGCCCGCCCCCACAGCCCGATCAGCGCGATCGCGAGCACGAGTGACGGGAACGCCAGGCTCACGTCGGCGAACCGCATCAGCCCGTCGTCGATCCGACCCCGGTAGTAGCCCGCGATCAGCCCGATAGGGACGCCGACGGTCGCGGCCAACACGGTCCCCAACACCCCGACGATCAACGAGGTGCGGGCGCCGTAGATCACCCGCGAGAGCATGTCCCGGCCGAGTCCGTCCGTCCCCAGCGGGTGGGCGGCGTCCGGCCTGATCGTGACGGTCTCCGTGACGGTCTGGACCTCTCCGTCAACCATCTCGGAGGTGGTGCGTTCCTCCGTCTGGACGATCCCGAGTGGTGGGCGTTCGGCGTTGTCGAGATCCTGTGTCGTCGGGTTGTGTGGCGCGACGAACGGCGCGAAGATCGCGACGAACACCACGAGCAACACCAACACCACCCCCAGCTTGGCGAGCACACTCGAACGGAACTCCGATGCCAGATTCCGGCGGACACGGTCCGACACCATCAGTCGTTCACCACCCGTGGGTCGAGCGAGGAGTACACCACGTCGACGAGAATGTTCACGAGGACGAAGCTCGTGCCGATCACGATCAGACTCCCCTGTAACACCGGCCAGTCGCGGAGATTGATGCTTCTGATCACGAGTGTTCCCAGCCCCGGCCACGAGAAGACGGCCTCCGTGATGACCGCCCCACCGATCAGCGTCCCCAACTGTAGGCCGAGGACGGTGATCACCGGGATCAGCGTGTTCCGCAGCGCGTGTTTGTACCGGACGACCGCCTCCGGCAACCCCTTCGCCCGGGCGGCCCGGACGTACGGCTTCCCCAGTTCGTCCAACATCCCCGACCGGGTGAGCCGGGTGACCAACGCCGTGAAGTAGGTGCCAAGCGCGACCGCCGGCAGTGTGATGTGTGCCAGCCACAGCCGGAGCGTCTTGACGAACGACGCCGGCCCGACTACCGCCGCGGCGACTTCGACGGCCGCGACCGCCCGGCCGCTTGTCTGGAAGATTCCGAGCTGGACCGCCAACACCAAGATTAGCATGATCCCCAGCCAGAAGTTCGGCGTCGAGATCCCGGCCAACGAGAACAGCGTCGCCAGCCAGTCGACCGGCTGGTTGCGCCGCGTCGCGGAGACGACACCCAACGGGATCGACAGCCCGATCGCGACGACCGTCGCCGCCACCGCCAACTCGACTGTCGCCGGCAGTTTCGAGAACACCAGTGTCGTCACCTCCTGTCCGCGGACGTACGAAAAGCCCATATCACCCTGGAGGAGCGACACGAGGTAGTCGCCGTACTGGACGTGCAACGGCTGGTTCAAGCCGAGTTCGCGGGCGATCGCCTGCCGGGTCTCCCGGTCGGCGTCCAACGGCGCGACGGCGTTGATCGCGCTCCCGGGGGTGATGAACCGCAACAGGAACACGATAGAGACGACTCCCCAGACCACCCCGACGCCCTGGAGCACCCGCTTGGCGATGAACCGTCCCTGGGACATTAGTCGGCCGCCTCCCGGCTCACATCTGGGAGACCGTGTCCACGTCGATGAACTCGTCGGCCCGTGGCTCCCAGGAGATGTCCGTCGACGTGCCGTAGACGCTGAACTGTTGGTGCATGAACACCCACGGCGCGAGCTCGTTCAGCCGGGCGTTGGCCTCCTGGAGGGTCTCCTCGCGAGCCTCCGGGTTGGCCTCGCTTTCGGCGTCTGCGAGCAGTCCGTCGATCTCGTCGTTCTTCAGCATCGTCAGCGGGCCGTTGCTGCTCAACAACGGGGTGATCGTCTGGCTGGCGTCGAACTCCGCGTTCCCCCACCCCAGCAGGTTGAACCGCGGGCGGTCCTCAATGCTGGAGGCGGTCACGTCTTGGACGAGCGCGTTGAACTCCCGTTGCTCCACCTCGCAGGTGACGTTCGACAGTTCGTCGATGTCTGCCGCAGCCGCCTGTGCGATCTCCACGTCCTTGAGGTACCGGCCGATCGGCGTCTCCAGTGTGATCTCCGCGCCGGCGAAGCCGGACTGCTCGACCAACTCCTCGGCCCGCTCGGGGTCGTACGGGTACGGGTCGACATCCGGGTTGTGGCCGACGAACTGTTCGAGCGTTGGCTGGCTCGTCAGCGAGCCGAATCCGTTGAGCACGTTCTCGACGATGCTCTCGACATCGACCGCGTGGTTGAGCGCCTGCCGGAACGCCTGACTGGAAAACGGCTCCACGTCGTACCGCATCTGGAGGAAGATGATCCGCGTGCTCGGGACGGAGCTGATCTCCGCGGCGTCCGACTCGTTGACGCGAGCGACCTCCTGTGGCGGAACGTTGGTGACGATCTCTGACTCCTCGGCCAACAGCCGGTTCACACGGGTACTCGACTCCGTGGAGGCGTTGAGCGTCGTCTCTGTCACCTCCGGCACGTCACCCCAGTACTCCTCGTTGCGCTCGAACACGACCCGGTTGCCGGAGGCGTACTCCGACAGCCGGAACGGGCCGGTGCCGTTGACGTTCCGGTTGATGTAGTCGGTTCCGTTCTCCTCGACCCACGACTGTTTGAGCACCTGCCCGTTGGTCGCGAACAGCTGGAAGACGATCGGATTCAGCCCGTCGAACCGGACGGTCACCTCTCCGTCGCCCGGCTCGACCTCGCTGACTGCGCCCAGATCCGTGCTCTGCGGGCTGGCAATTCCGACATCGTTGAACACGATCCGCCGGATGGAGTAGGCCACATCCTCGGCGGTCAGCGGGTCGCCGTCGTGGAACGTCACGCCGTCCCGGAGCGTGAACCGGGCGACCCCCGGCTCGACCCGTTCCCAGTCTGTCGCGAGCGCGGCGACGATTCCACCCTCCTTGTCGCGGTCCATCAGCCCCTCGTACGCCTGACTGACGACGATGTTCGTGTTCGTCTCGGCGTGGTCCTGCGGATCGAGCCCGGAGTCCATCTGGCCCATCGTGACGGTGACATCGAATCCGGCGGCGCTGTCCGTCGCCGTCGCCGTGTCCTCGCTGTCCATTCCCGACTCCGTCTCCGTCGTTCCCCCCTCGCCGGTGTCGCCGGTACAGCCAGCGAGTACGGCCGCTGTGGCTGTTCCGGCCGCCGCGAGGTAGCCTCGCCTGTCGACAGTTCGGTCAGTCTTGTCAGACATACACACAGGGAATGCCCGCGGGGTACTTATACTCTGTGTCGAGAGACGGCGACGGCGCCGGGACAGTGGTGACGACGGGCGAACCACGGTGGGGGCGACGCTCCAGAGAACGCCACGACCGGCGCGAGGCGGCGAGAAGCGAAGCCCTAACATGTGGTGGCACACACTGGACAGCTATGAGTTGGAAGGAGACCGCAGAGCCGGTACTCACGCGGATGCCCACCGTGTCACAGCCCGAGGGGCACGTCCCGTTCAAGCGGAAGCTCAGCTGGACGGCCGGGATTCTCGTGATGTACTTCTTCTTGGCGAACGTGACATTGTTTGGTCTCGGGTCCGGTGGGAGTGACGCCTTCGGTCAGTTCCGGTCGATCCTGGCCGGCACCTCCGGCTCGATCCTCCAGCTGGGGATCGGGCCGATCGTCACCGCGTCGATCGTTCTCCAGTTGTTGGGTGGGGCGAACCTGTTGGGGCTGGACACGGACGACCCGCGCGACCAGATACTGTACCAAGGGCTCCAGAAGCTGTTGGTCGTCGTGATGATCTTCCTGACCGGACTGCCGATGGTGTTCGCCGGGGACTTCCTCCCGGCGAGTCAGTCGTTGGCGACGACGCTGGGTGTCGGGCCCGGCGTCATCAACGTGTTGTTGTTCGCACAGATCGCGGTCGGCGGCATCCTCATCCTGTTCATGGACGAGGTGATCTCGAAGTGGGGGGTCGGCTCCGGGGTCGGGTTGTTCATCATCGCCAACATCAGTCAACGCATCCTCGGCGGGTTGTTCGGCACCCAGTCGCTGGGGCTGACGAACGGCTTTTTCCCGAACTGGGTCGGGATCGCCACCGGGAGCGTCGCGATCAACGGGCTCGGCGGCATCCTGTTGGAGCCCGGCAAGCTCGCCGCGCTGTTCACGACGGTGTTGATCTTCGTGACCGTCGTCTACGCGGAGTCCGTCCGTGTCGAGATCCCGCTGAGTCACGCCCGTGTGAAGGGCGCACGCGGGCGGTTCCCGGTGAAGCTCATCTACGCCAGCGTCCTGCCGATCATCCTCGTCCGGGCGCTGACGGCCAACATCCAGTTCTTCGGCCAGATTCTCAACTCGCAGTTGGGGTCGCTCCCCTCCTGGTTCGCGGTGTACTCGAACGGACAGGCGGTCAGCGGGCTGATGTACTACCTCCGGCCGGTCCGGGGGCCACAACAGTGGATGTGGTTCGTCTACGCGCCGGCGGGTGAGCCGTTAGACATCATGGTTCGGGTCGCGGTTGACCTGACGATCACCATCGGTGGGTCGGCGATCTTCGCCATCTTCTGGGTGGAGACCACCGACATGGGGCCGGAGTCGACCGCGAAACAGATCCAAAACTCCGGGATGCAGATTCCCGGCTTCCGGAAGAACCCGCAGGTGATCGAACGCGTGATGGAACGGTACATCCCGCAGGTGACGGTCATCGGCGGCGCGCTCGTCGG
>JAHENP010000341.1 GCA_018609965.1 Haloferacaceae archaeon | reverse complement strand
GTGCCAGCGCGTGGACGCTCTCGACGCCGTGTTTCGCGTAGCCGGTCGCCTCGTACACCAGGTCCATCCCCTCGTGGGCGCTCGGAATCTCGGCGACCGGTGTCTCCCGGCTGTCGACGTACGTCGCCCCCAACTCGTCGATGATGTCGAGTGTCGGGTCCGGCCGGTCGCGCCGCCCCAGACAGTACAGTCGGTCGATCTCGTCGACCAACATCGCCAGCGTCGTCAGCCCCAAACTCCCGTTGCCGAGAACAATCGCCGACGCCGGCGACCACTCGAACGACGACCGCGAGGCGCGCGCCAGCTCCAACGCCTTCTCCGTGATCGAGATCGGCTCGATCAGGTAGCCAAACGCCGCCAGCGCCGGCGGAATCTCGACAAGAAACTCCGGCCGCGAGGTGAAGTACTCTGCCGCGAACCCGTGTGCGCCGTCGATCCCCCGTTCGTGGTACGCCGACGGCGGCGCCATATCCGGCTCCCCGCGGTGGAAGTAGTCGTTTCCGCCGTTTGGCGGCCGCCGCACCGTCGGGACGACCACGTCACCCGTCTCGAACCCCATCCCGTTCGGCTCCGCGACGACCCCGACCGCCTCGTGACCCACGACGAGGTGGTCCTCGCCCGCCGGAAACCCACCGTGTTCGCCGGCCAGAATCTCGTGGTCCGTCCCGTCGATCCCGACACGGAGTGTCCGGACCAACGCCTCCCCGGCCGCTGGCTCCGGCCGCGGCTTCTCCACCACCGCCGCCGTCTCCGCCCCCCGACGGAGTGCGAGTGCACGCATACCGCACCCCTCTGTCGCTCCCGCAGAAAAAGTTTATTCTATCACGAGTAAAGCACTGTGCCGTCGGACGAGACGCGTCTCCGTCCGTCTCGCCACTCACGGCGTGGTGTCGCAAGGAGAAAGACGGGGCGGTGTCGCGTTACTCCTCGTCCGTCTCCGCGGCGAGGTAGTCGAACTCGGCGAGGTAGTCGCCGACTGTCTCCGTGTCGTGTGCGGTGTACGTCGGGTCCTCCGTCGAGATGGTCGACAGCGCGACATCTGCGGGCTCGAACCCGTCGTCGTCGTCCGCCTCCGCGAGCGCGCCGAATGCGAGGTCGATCCCCGCATCCAGCGTCAGCTCGTCGTCGAACTCCGCTTCGAGATACTCACGGATGTCACTCCGATTCTCGCCGACGGACAACGCTTTCCACTCGTAGGGTGTCCCCGAGGGGTCCGTCTCGAACAGTCGCGGCTCGCCGTCCTCGACGCCGGCGACGATCATCGCGACGCCGAACGGCCGCGCGCCGCCGACCTGCGTGTACTGTTGGATGTGGTCGGTAATCTCCTTGGTCAGCGTCTCGACGCCGATTGCCTCGCCGTAGCGGAGCCGTTCGACCTGTGTCTGTTGCCGCGCGAAGTCGATCAGCTTCCGGGCGTCGGCGACGTGTCCGGCGCTCGCGATCCCGATGTGGTCGTCGACCTTGTGGAGCTTCTCGACGGAGGACGGCTCCATCATCGGGGACCGCGACCGTTTCTTCGCCGCCAGCACGACCCCCTCGGTCGTCCTGACGCCGACACTCGTCGTCCCGCGTTTCACCGCCTCGCGTGCGTACTCGACCTGGTAGAGCCGACCGTCCGGAGAGAAGATCGTCGTCCCACGGTCGTACGCCTGTTGTTGTTGGCCTTGCATTGTTTGTCAGTCCGCGTCGGTGTCCGCAGTCGACTCGGAGACGCCGTCCGAGACCTCTGTCTCGGTCGCGCCGACGTGACCGTCGGCCGTCTGCACGTCCACCGGGCGCGACGCCCGACCGCCAGACGAGCGGGTCTCCCGTTCGCTATCAACTTCGCCGTCTGCGTGTAAATAGCTTTCTTCACACGCCCGGATCGTCCCCGAGACGCCACGCACTGCCACCCCGACCGGTGTCCTGTCCACCTGGTCGACACAGGCGACGGCGGCCCGCCCGGTCGACACCTCGCCGCGGCGCACTCTGACGACTGCCGCCCCCTCCCCGTCGGCGAACCGGAACCGGACGACTGACAGGTCTGCGTCCGCCCCACCCGGATCGCCCAACAGGTTCTGGCCCGCGTACCAGATCGCCCGTTGGAACCCGTCCCGCTCGATCACCTCCCCGCGGGTCGTCACCCTCACCGCCAGATACCGCCATCGCGGCCGGGCGTGTTTCGGCAGGTGTCGCACGTCACGTCTCCCGGCCGCCGGTGACGACCCGCTCTGCCGTGAGGACACCGACCTGGTCGTGGACCCGGTCGACCCGCGTCACCGCGTAGCCGGCGTCGGTGAAGCTGTCGACGAGCGTCCCGACGGTCGCCGGGTCGTCGACCTCCGGGTCGAAGAACGGCTCTGCCGGGTCCGGCCCGTCGAAGAACATCACGTCCCCGAGCACGATCCGGCGCGGCCCGACCGTGTCGTTGCGCGAGGGGGTGCCGCCGCCGTCGACACTCGCCATCGCCTCAATCGCCGCCCGTTTCTCGGCGTCGCTCAGGTGGTGGAGCGCGAAGTTCGACGTGACGATCTGGGCGACCCCGTCGTAGGCCGGCTCGCGAAACTCCCCGTAGTCGAACGAGACGTTGTCGACCCCCGCCTCACTCGCCTTCTCGCGGGCCTGCTCCAACATCCCCTCGCTGATGTCGCGCCCGACGACCCGGTCGGCGTCGTCTGCCAGCGACAACGCGATCGCACCGGTCCCGGTGCCGAGATCCAACACCGTGTCCGCGGCCGCCGGCGCGGCCCGTCGGACGACGAGCCCCGCACAGGCCTCGTACTCCTCACCCTTCTGGTCGTCATACGACGGTGCTGCCTCCGAGAACCGCGCCGCGTGCTCACTGATCGTCTTCTTCACACTCCACCCTCTGCACGCCGGGGGCAATGAACGAATCGGAGCGGCGCCGCCGGCTCTCCCGGACGATCACTCCCCACTCCGCGAGCCCGGCCCGCACCGTCGCGGGGTCGAAGCCGATCGTCTCCCCGACCGCGACCAGCTCTCTGGGTGCGCGCAGTTCAAGCCCGCTTGCCGGCCGTGCGGACACCACCACCGGCGCGTCGTAGTAGTCGACCAACTCCCGAAGTTTGCGGAGCCGTTGGAGGTGTCGCACCCGCTCACCGCCCGCCGTCCGGAGCACCGGCCCGAGGTTCACCTCGATCCGGGTGTTGTGGTCGTTGGCCGCGCGGGCGAG
>JAHENP010000340.1 GCA_018609965.1 Haloferacaceae archaeon | reverse complement strand
CGCGCGGTGGAGAACTTCCCCATCTCCGGAATCGGGTTCGGGCGGCGGTTCGTCCGCGCGCTCGGCGTCGTAAAGAAGGCCGCCGCGCAGGCGAACCGCGATCTGGGGCTGCTCGACGAGGAGACGGCCGAGGCGGTCGTCGCGGCCGCCGAGGAAGTGATCGCGGGCAACCACGACGACCAGTTCCCGGTCGACGTGTTCCAGACCGGCTCGGGCACCTCCTCGAATATGAACGCCAACGAGGTGATCGCGAACCGCGCCGCCGAGATTCGGGGCGCAGAGGTTGGCGACCGCGTCGTCCACCCGAACGACCACGTCAACTACGGCCAGTCGAGCAACGACGTGATCCCGACCGCGATGCACGTCGCCACCGTAGAGGCCGTCGAGAAGGACCTTCTGCCCGCACTGGAGACGCTCCACGCCGCCTTAGACGAGAAGGCGGCGGCGTTCGACGGCGTGGTGAAAACCGGTCGCACCCACCTCCAGGACGCGACGCCGATCCGGCTGGGCCAGGAGTTCGACGGCTACCGCACCCAGATTCGAAAGGGGATCGAACGCGTGAAAGACAGCCGCACGCGACTGCGGGAACTCGCGTTAGGCGGCACCGCGGTCGGGACCGGGCTCAACACCCACCCGGAGTTTCCCGAGCGCGCCGCCGAGTACATCAGCCGCGAGACAGACACGGAGTTCCGCGAGGCGGACAGCCACTTCGAGGCACAGGCCGCCCACGACGCGATGGGGGAGGCACACGGCGCGCTCCGCACCGTTGCCGGCAGTCTGAACAAGATCGCCAACGACCTCCGGTTGTTGGCCTCCGGCCCACGCAACGGGCTCGGCGAGATCGAACAACCGGAGAACCAGCCCGGCTCCTCGATCATGCCCGGTAAGGTGAACCCGGTCGTCGCCGAGGCGGTTAACCAGGTCCACACCCAGGTCGTCGGCAACGACGCCGCCGTCTCCGCAGGCGCGGCCGGTGGGCAGTTGGAGCTGAACCTCTACAAGCCGGTGATCGCGCACAACGTCCTCCAGTCGGCCGACCTGTTGGCGAACGCCAGCGAGGTCTTCGCCGAGCGGTTCGTCGCGAAGCTGGAGGCCAACGCCTCCTACGCCGCCGACCGGGTCGAACAGTCGATGGCGTTGGCGACTGCGCTCAACCCCGCGATTGGCTACGACCGCGCCAGCGAGGTCGCCAAAACGGCGCTGAAAGAGGAGAAGACGATCCGGGAGGTCGTCGTCGAGAAGGGGTATCTCGACGAGTCCGAGGTTGACGACGTGCTCGACCCCGAGGCGATGACCCACCGTGTCATCCTCGGCGACGACGGAGACGACGAGGACAGTGACGGAGAGTGACGCTAGGAGACGGTAACAACAGGGAGTGAGACGCTAGAAGACGGTAACAACATGGAGTGAGACGCCGGGAGACCAACGAATCGTCGCCGAGACCAGCTACGCTTCCTCGGCGGCCGCCTCGAAGGCCTCGTACTGCTCCCGGAACGCCGCCTCACACGACTCACAACAGAAGTGTTCGAGATCGTCGCCGACGACGGTGCTGGTCCCCTCCGCGGTGACGGTGTTGCCACACTCGGCACAGTCGAGCGCGAACCCGGCGGGGTCGACCGACGCGGTCCACTCCGTGTCCGCGACCAGATCGACCGTCGTGTCGTCGACGGCGGCCGGCTCGACAGTCTCGGCGACCCACTCGTGGACGGCGGTCGTGGTCGTGCGCGCGAACGCCACGATCTCGCCGCCGGCAGTCGTGAACAAGTGTTCGGTCGCGTCGGCGTCCGCCAACGCCGTCCGGACGCGCTCGGTCTCGCCGGACGCAGGTGTCACTCGGACGAGGACGGGTGTCCCCTCGCGGAGCGTGCCGTGGTCCACCTCGATGGTGAACTGCCGGATCACACCCGCCTCCTGAAGCCGGCTCACCCGGTCGGAGACCGCGGGCGGCGTGAGGTCGACCCGTTCGCCGATCTCGCTGTACGAGCGCCGGCCGTCCGACGCGAGCAGTCTGAGAATGACGATATCAGTCTCATCGAGTTCGCGCATGATTACCCACACGAGCACGGAAGAACAAGAAGCTGACTGGATCGGTACGCGACGGCCGTGTGAATAGTTGTCGAGCAACTCGGTAAGAGACCGGCAGTTGGCTCCACAAACGTCGGCTGTCCGGGGTAAAATATCGGTATATTCAAATCCTCCCGGTTCGACCATACGGGTATGCCTCAGATGGCGACACGAGCGACAGGTCGGGACCTGCTTCGATGCCGAAAGTGTGGGACGGAGTTCCCAGAGGGTCGTGCGACAGAAGACGGGTGGCACTACGGCTGTCCGGAGGACGGCTGTGACGCCAGCGGGATCGGACAGGGACTGAAACGGGTCGACTGACGGCGCGTCGGTCCGCGCTCGCTGTCCGTTCCCCTGACGTGTCACACGGTCTTTCACTACTCCGGACCTCCCTCCACCCGAAAGGCTCTGTTGTCTCCGCTCGCGGTCTCTCTTTCTTCCCACGACTGTTCCGAACAACGCCGTCTTGCCACGCGAACGATGGCCGTGGATGTGCCTCCGCGCCCTGGTCACCAACGCACGTGACGCCCGCGATCACAGCCGACGGGCTCTCGAAGCGGTACGACGAGACGGTGGCCGTCGAGTCAGTCGACCTACAGATCGACCGCGGCACAGTGTACGGCTTCCTCGGCCCGAACGGCGCCGGCAAGACGACGACGATGCGGATGTTGACGACGCTGACAGTCCCAACGAGCGGGACCGCGACCGTCGCCGGCGCGCCCGTGACGGACCGCGACGCGGTCGTCGACCGGATCGGCTACCTCCTCGCTCGGTTCAACCTCGCAGGCGACGCCAACCGCCGGATCGACGACTACTCCCGGGAGATGAAACAGAAGATCGGCATCGTCTAGACGATCCTCCACGATCCGGACGTGTTGTTCATACACTGTCGCAGTGTTGGCGGCTTCCTCCCACCGGTAAAGGGGTGGTGTGAGAAATCGCCCGTCGGGGTCTCAGCCCTCGACGACCGCCGACAACACCGCGTTACGCACCGCGTCACGGCGGCCGCGGAGGTACTCGATCCGGCCCTCGCGGACGCCGGCAGCGGTGACACCACCGTCCGGCACCTCCTCGGCGGCCGCACTGGCGACAGCTCGCACGTCCACGTCCTCGTCGGCGCGGACGTACAGATCGTCACCGCCGAACACGACGACCGGCTCGTCGTGTCGCCGACCGAGTTCGTCCGCCAACAGCTCCGTCGGCGGGAAGTCGTAGCGGTGTGCAAACGCGTCGGCGTCAAGCACACGCACCTCGCGCCCACTCACTGGGTGCCGTTCCAGGTTCGCGGACGCGGTCTCCAACTCTCGGTCGAGCCGTTCGCGGAACTGGTCGGCGACGTGACCCGCCAGGTCACCGTCGTCGTCGAACAACAGGTCCGCGACGAGTTCGCGTTTGTCCTCGTACTGCTGGTAGAACGCCTCCAACGACATCGCCGCCCGGAGATCCGCGACGTGGTCCGTGTCGTACCCCGCCTCGCTCGCGAGGTCGGCAAACGCCGCCGGCGCCTCCTCCCAGTAGCTGATCGCCGGGAGGTGTGCGATCTCCGACTCCACTTCTGGGTTGATCGTCGCCCCCAGCGTCGCCGCGAACGCGCCGGTGGTCAGCTCCGGCGCGTTCGGCGTCGCCGGCGGGCTGACGGTCGTCTCAACGGAGTCGGCGACCTCCACGTCACCGACCCGTGCGTCGACAACGACCCGCTCGGCGCCGTAGACGCCCAGCAGTCCCAACCCGTCGGCCGACTCCTCTGTCGACCCCGTCCCGAGCAACAACACGAGCGGGAGCTTCTCGTCGTGTCGCGCCTGATCGGTGAGCATCCGTGTCGTGTCGTTCGTCGCCGCGTCCATGTCGTACACCGACCCGTCGATCGGTCGCCGGTCGAAGTAGTGGTACTCGGCGTCCGACTCCGGGTGTTCCGAGCGGACGAGCGGGAGCGTCGCGCGTTCGACGGCCGCGCCGGCGACGTAGCCGTCCGCAGTCGCCGCGTGCCGGACGACGATCGGGCGGTCCGAGAGGACGGCGCGGTGGATCGCCTCCGCGGCGTCCAACAACCGTTCTTCGACGGCGTCGACCGCCGGGTGGTCTGCCAGCGCACGCACCTCGTCGGGTCGGCTCTTGTCCCGCATCGCCTCGGCAAGCCGTTGTTCGACCGTCTCGGCGTCGTCGCCGTCGAGTGCCGCGAGCGCCTCCGTCTCGACCTGGATCTCGTCGCGTCGCTCCTCGACCTCGCCGTCCAGTCGGACCGTCTCGCCGGCCTCGATCCCGGGGTACGCCCGGACACCGGCTTCGACGAACGCCGCACAGTCGACCGTCCCGGT